>JAIOOZ010000629.1 GCA_021414185.1 Betaproteobacteria bacterium | reverse complement strand
CCAAGTTGAAGCAGACGCCGTCCGGCGTGTTCGTCGGCACTCTGATTGCCAATGGCGACACCGAAGTCGGCTTCCAGCAGATCAGCGAGCTGGTGCATTTCGCCGGCATCGATTACGTCGGCCCGCTGCCGGGCGACCTGCAGAAGATGACCATGTTCTCCACCGGCATACATACCGGCGCTGCGCAGGCTGAAGCGGCGAGGGCACTGGTCAAGCACATCACCGCGCCGGCCGCCGCGTCAGTTATCAAAAAGCACGGACTCGAGCCGGGCTGATAAACGCTAGGAAAAAAAGCCAGCCACAGAGGACACAGAGTTCACAGAGAAAAACCAGGACGATTCTATCTGCTTCTAACTTGTATTTGCATTTCTCTGTACCCCTCAAGGGGGTATTGAAAAGAATGTTCTCTGTGCCCTCTGTGGCAAATGTTTTAGGCTTTACCTCTTCTTGCGACCGCGTCGGGCGATGAAATCAAGGGTTGCTTTCGCGCACTCGTCGGGAGCGACCGCCGCAGTGTGATAGCCGTCGACCTTGATGGCGACGAGCTCGGAGTCGGGGATTTTTTTCTGGTAGGCCCTGAATTCTGCAATGCGGCGCCGCTTGGTGTCGTTGGCGATGATGAGCGTGGGGCAACGCACGTTTTTCAGTTCCGGGTTGAGGTCGACGCCGCCGACCCAGTTCACATAGGCGTGCCCGGTCGATACCGCGGTCTTCCCCATCAGATCGACCCACCAGTCGATGCCGCGCGGCGGCATCTTGCTGCCGAGGCGTCCGCCCATGGTCCAGCGCGACCAGCTGCGCATGCCGAAGCGATCCATGTGATCCAGCCAGCCGGGAACGGTGGGGCCTTTGACCGGCGAGCATACCAGTGTGACGGTCTTGACCAGGTGGGGATGCAGCATGGCGAGCTTCAGCACCGGCATGCCGCCGCTCTTGCCGCCGACTATATGCACCGGCGCATGCGGCGACAGTGCGGCGATCACGCGCGCCATGTCGTCAGCGAAAAGCTCGGACGTGAATTCGAAGTCCGCCGGCACAGCACCGGTCTTGCCGAAGCCGCGCTGGTCGTAGCGGATAACGCGGTACTTGCGCGAAAAATGCGGCACCCACGCGCGCCACGCTTCGGTGTTCTCGGTGAAGCCGTGCACGAACAGCACGGTCTCGGGCGCGGTCCACGCATCGGTGTGGTCGTCGATTTTGTAATAGATTTTGAAGTCGGGGTCGAGATCGAGAAACGGCATGGAATTTCCT
>JAIOOZ010000047.1 GCA_021414185.1 Betaproteobacteria bacterium | reverse complement strand
GGTGACCGCGACTGCGTCGACGTCCCAGTCCACTTGCACCGACAAAATCTCATCGATGCTGGCGACGAGGCGCTGATTGCGCAAATAACCGATAGCCAGCGCTTCGGGCGCAGCACCCAATGTCATCAGCGTGACGATTTCACGCTTGTCGACGTAAAGCGTCAGCGGATGCTCGCCGGCGATTTCTGAGGGCAGTGTTTCGCCGCGTTCGTTGCTCGCCTCGACGGTGAAGGTCAGCGGCCGCTGGGCGTGGGTGATTTGGGGGCGGTGCCGGGTGTCCATGCAAGTGATGAGTTATGAGTGATGAGTAATGAGTTGTTAATACAAGTTTTTCTGCTTTTACCCATCACCCATTGCTCATCGCTCATTACCCTCCGATATACGACATTTCGACCTTGTGCAGCTTGACCGTTTCGGCGCTGCGGATTTCCGAATAGCGGTCCGCGCGCTTGCGCCAGACGCCGGCAATCGCGTCGGAGATCTCATCGTCGGAGGCGCCGCCGCGCAGCAGCGCTTTGAGCGGATGGCCGGTGGTGGCGAACAAACAGGTGTAAAGGCTGCCTTCGGTCGACAGCCGCGCGCGCGTGCAGTCGCGGCAGAAGGCCTGGGTTACCGAGGCGATCACACCGATTTCGCCGCTGCCGTCCCGATAGCGCCAGCGTTCGGCTACTTCACCCGTGTAATTCGGATCGCATTGCTCAAGCGGCGCTTCGGCATTGATCAGGGCGATGATTTCTTTGGCGGTGACGACGTCGTCCATGCGCCAGCCGTTGGTATGGCCGACGTCCATGTATTCGATGAAGCGCAGGATATGACCGCTGCCGCGAAAATGGCGCGCCATCGCGGCGACGCTGGCATCGTTGACGCCACGCTTGACCACCATGTTGATCTTGACCGGTGCCAGGCCCGCTGCAGCCGCGGCATCAATGCCTTCGAGCACGCGCGCGACCGGGAAATCAACGTCGTTCATTTTCATGAACACCGCATCGTCGAGCGAATCGAGGCTTACGGTAATGCGTTTGAGTCCCGCCGCTTTCAAGGCATGCGCTTTTTTGGCGAGCAAAGAGCCGTTGGTGGTGAGCGTCAAATCGAGGCCGGGGATCGCGGCCAGCAGCGCGATCAGATCCTCGAGTTTGCGGCGCACCAGCGGCTCGCCGCCGGTGAGCCGGATTTTTTCGATGCCGTGGCGCGTGAAGATGCGCGCCAGCCGCGCGATTTCCTCGAACGTCAGCAGTTCTTTATGCTCGAGGAACTGGTAGTCCTTGCCGAACACCTCTTTCGGCATGCAGTAGACGCAGCGGAAGTTGCAGCGGTCGGTCACCGATATACGCAGGTCGCGCAGCGGCCGCCCCAGGCGGTCAACGACCTGGGGGGTATTTGCCGCAACGGGTAAAACCGGATGGTCCAAGTTGTTCTTTCGCGCGCAGGCGGTCAGGTAGTGCGGGTGACAGGGGGGTGATTATGGCAAAAGAACTCAGTGGGCGGCAAGGAAAACACTATTGATAAATCAACCATTTGGCTGGAACTGCCGATTGAATTCCGCCGAGGGCAGGCGCACAATCGCCGTTCTATGAACGCCAGCCGACCCGCCACCGTCTATCCAGTGACGGTCATCATGGAATGCAAAGCTCTAGCGGGCAACCGCTGGCAGACCGTGCAATGGGAAGCGAAAGGCGTTGTGCGCGACACGGCGCCGGCCGGTAGCGCCGAGCAGGTCATCGAGCGCAGCGACCAACTGACCCGCATCGCATTTCCCGGACATGAGATACGCCTGTATCGCGACGAAGCCGAAGGCTATTTGCTGAACATCACGTCGCCGGACCCCAAGGTTTTCGTGCTGTGGCGAATGGAAGACGAGGTGGCGCGGCCCCAGCGCGTGACCGTCAGCTATCACGAGGGCGTGCGCTGGATGGACAGCGATGAAAGCGTGGATGGCGTGCCGCTGCCGCCGGAGTTGGTGCCTTGGATGCGCGAATTCGCCACGCTGCATTACACGCCGGAAGTGAAAAAGGCCAAGCGCTACGCGAGCAGCAAGGACAAGGGCCGCATGGGCAACAGCGGATAAGCGCATGAGCGACGACGAAAAAAAATCCGGTGACAGCGAATTTCTGTCGCGCTGGTCGCGTAGAAAGCAGGAAGCGCGCGAGCAACCGCCGGCGGCGCAACCCGTGGTTGCAGCAGACGCACCTGTCCCCGTGTTGCCGCCGGTGAACGAACTGACACTGGAATCGGATTTCAGCGGTTTCATGCATCCCAAGGTCGACGACAACCTGCGCCGCGCAGCGCTCAAAAAACTGTTCAGCGACCCGCATTTCAATATCATGGACGGTCTCGATACCTATATCGACGATTACTCGCAGCCCAATCCCATTCCGCCCGCCATGCTCGCCGGCTTGCGGCAGGCGCAGAATATCCTCGCATGGGCGAAAGAAACCAAAGAAGAAACCGCGGCAAGATTTGCGCCACCGCCCCTGGAAAACAGCGCGCTGCCGCCCACGGAACAATCGACGCTGCCCGCCGACGAAATCGCGCCGCCGCCTGAGGTAGTGCCGGCAGCGAATGCGCAGCCAACTGCGGCGGAACCGGCGGCGGACGCGGCAGCCGAACGGAAGTCGTAGCGCCGGGCAGAGGATTTAGCTAGTATCTGCGCACGTTGATTACGGCGCCCATCATTCGATCTCTCATTTCATGACCGAGCCACGGCATAAACTGTTGTTGTGCAATTGCAATCGCACCATGCAGTTCGATGGCAAAGCGGTCGCGGGCGCGCTGGGGGCAAGCGCAGGACCGCACATCCACAGCGAGTTGTGCCGCCGCCATGTCGCTGCATTCGAGGCTGCCGCCAAAAGCGGGGAGGACCTGCTGGTGGCGTGCACGCAGGAAGCGCCGCTCTTCACCGAACTGCATGAGCAATTCCAGGCGGCGGGCAATATCCGCTTCGCCAATATTCGCGAGACAGCAGGCTGGTCGGCCGATGCGGCCGCGGCGGCGCCGAAAATTGCGGCGCTGCTGGCGGTCGCGGATTTACCGGAGCCCGAACCGGTGCCGCTGGTGCGGTACCAGTCGCACGGACAGTTGCTGATCATCGGGCCGGCTGACGCCGCGTTGAAATGGGCCGACAGTCTTGCCGCGCAACTGCAAGTCAGTGTGCTGATCGCTGACGGCAGCGGCCGCGCTGAACTGCCGTTGGAACGCCGCTACCCGGTGTATTCCGGGCGCGACGTCAAAGTCGCCGGGTATCTGGGCGCATTCGACGTCGCATGGGAGCAGGGCAACCCGATCGATCTCGAAGCCTGTACACGTTGCAACGCCTGTATTCCCGCGTGTCCCGAGCATGCGATCGACTACAGCTACCAGATCGATCTGGACAAATGCAAGGCACACCGGCAGTGCGTGAAAGCGTGCGGCGACGTGCGCGCCATTGATTTTGAACGCAACGAACCTGCGCGCAACGAGCGCTGCGATCTCGTGCTCGATTTGTCTGCCAAGCCACTCATCAAATTGCATCAGCCACCGCAGGGTTATTTCGCGCCGGGCAGCGATCCGCTCAAGCAGGCGCAGGCGGCGCGCGAACTGGCGACCATGACCGGCGAATTCGAAAAGCCGAAATTCTTCGTTTACCGCGAAAAAATCTGCGCCCACAGCAGGTCCGAGATCGCCGGCTGCACGCAATGCATCGATATCTGCTCGACCGCAGCGATCAGCGCCGACGGCGATCACGTCAAAGTCGAGCCGCATCTGTGCATGGGCTGCGGCGCGTGTGCGAGCGTCTGCCCCTCCGGTGCGATGACCTATGCTTATCCGCGCGTGGCCGATGCCGGTATGCGCCTGAAAACGCTGCTGGGCACCTACGCCAAAGCCGGCGGCAAGCAGGCGTGCGTGCTCTTTCACAACGCGAACGATGGCCGCGAACTTGTCATGCGGCTCGGCCGACACGGCAAAGGGCTGCCTGCCCGGGTGATCCCGCTCGAGGCATTCCATATTGCGTCGCTGGGCATAGATACTCTGCTCGGCGCGATCGCGTATGGCGCGGCGCAGGTCGTGATAGTCAGTGCCGGAACGGAGGCGCCGGATTATTTGTCGGCGCTAAAACGCGAGATGGGTTACGCGCAACAGATACTGACGGCGCTGGGTTATGGCAAGCGGCATTTCGAACTGATCGAAGCCCGCGACAGCGCTGGGCTGGAAGCCGCGGTTTGGGGGTTGCCTGCGGCGCCCGCTGCGCCGACCGCCGCAACCTTCAATCTGTCGAACGAAAAACGCACGACACTCGATTTCATTTTCGACCACCTGCTCAAACATGCGCCATCGCCGCAACCAGAGGTCGGCCTGCCGGCCGGCGCGCCGTTCGGCGCCGTCGTGGTCGACAAGCAGAAGTGCACTTTGTGCATGGCCTGCGTCGGCGCCTGTCCGGAAAGCGCTTTGCTCGATTCCAAAGAGCTGCCGCAGTTAAGGTTCATCGAGCGCAATTGCGTGCAATGCGGTTTGTGCGAGAAAACCTGTCCGGAAGACGCTATCAGTCTGGCGAGCCGGTTGCTGTTGACGCCTGCGGCCAAGACCGCAGTGGTGTTGAACGAGGCGGAAGTATTCGCGTGCACCAAGTGCGGCAAGCCGTTCGCCACCAGGCAGATGATAGACAACATGCTGGGCCGGCTGGGTGCTCACTCCATGTTCAGCGCACCGGGTGCGCTCGAACGGCTGAAGATGTGCGCTGACTGCCGGGTGATCGACCTCATGCACAACGCCCAGCACGGGTCCATTCACGATCTCAAATGATGGCCAACAATGATGCGCCGCACAAAATTGCACACATGAGCGAAGCGGTGGACGCCGGGGAAAGCGCGCGCGCCGAGGTATATGCGCTGCTCAGCAGCCTTTTTTATCAGGCACCGACGAAAGAATTGCTCCACGTTATTGCAACCGCTTCTGTCATATGCAATGATGGATCAGTTTCCGACTTTTGCCTGGCATGGCGTGCATTGCAACAAGCCGCCGCGCAAGCGGATGCAGAAGCGGTGAAGGACGAGTTCGATGCGGCATTTATCGGGACGGGACGGCAACCGGTGATGTTGTATGGCTCGTTTTATGTAGCAGGGTTCCTGCACGAGAAGCCGCTGGCATATTTGCGCGATGATCTCACCAAGATGGGACTGGCGCGGCGCGGCGATCGTCACGAATCGGAGGATCATGTGTCAGCACTGTGCGACGTGATGCGTTTTCTGATAGCGGGCGATGCCGATACGCCTCCCGCGGCGCTTGATTTACAGCGCGATTTTTTTCGCCGGCACCTCCAGCCCTGGCACGCGCAGCTCAGCGCCGCCGTCATCAGCGCCAATCAAACCGATTTCTACAAGCACGTCGCGCAGCTTTTGCGCGAATTTTTTGCCGTCGAAAATACAGCCTTCGACATGGGCTGATGTCACCGAGGAGCACGCCATGACGACCAAACCCAGTTCCAGCCGCAGAAAATTTCTCGCCACGCTAGGCGTCGGTGGCGCCGCCGCGGCGGCCGTTGCGATCACGCATAAGGGCGCTGAGCCGGAGCGCGCGGCCGAGGCCGCAACGCCGCAGGGTAAGGGCTACCAGGTCACGGAA
>JAIOOZ010000046.1 GCA_021414185.1 Betaproteobacteria bacterium | reverse complement strand
CGCGGGACTCAGCGCGCGCGCCGTCTGCTGTGCGCGCTTGGCGGGACTCGCGAGGATTACCGCGGTATCGGGGATGCGGGCGCGCAACCACTTTGCCATGCGCGCCGCCTGCTTGATGCCCTTGGCGGTGAGCTTGCGCTCGCCGTCGGGCATACCGTCTTCCGCATCAGCATGGCGCCACAGAATCAGTTCCATCTTCGCCTGCTATGGCCGGCTTTTGAGGCGGTTCTCATTGACCAGCATCTTCTGCTGCTCGAGCCATTGCTTCCACGCTTCTTTCGAAACGTTCTCGAAAATCTTCCTGCCGATCTCGCCGGGGTACGGCGAAAAATCGAGCCCTTCGGCTTCGCGGCCGAGCTTGATGCATTTGACCATTCTTGACATGAAGACTGCTCCGGTAAATCGCTGCGTTCGTTACAAGCGCTTGATCAGCACCTGCGAGCGGCGCTGATAGTTGTACAGGTCCTGCTTGCGGCGCGGCAATACGGCTACCGGTGCTGGATCGAATCCGCGCTCGATGAACCAGTGCGCGGTCCGCGTCGTCAACACGAAAAGCCGTTTAATTTTGCGCTGTTTGGCGCGCGCCTCGATTGCCTCTACGAGGCGCTCGCCTGCGCCGAGACGCCGGTGGTCCGGATGCACGGCAAGGCAGGCGAGTTCGGCCATGCCGTCGTCGTACTGGTAGAGCGCGGCGCAGCCTATGATTTCGCGGTCGTGCTCGAGCACGTAGAAACGCTCGATTTCCATTTCGAGCAGATCGCGGCCGCGTTTGACCAGCGTGCCGTCGGCTTCGAGCGGCTCGAGCAGGCGCAGCACGCCGCCGATATCCTCGATGCGCGCCGGGCGCAGTTTTTCGAGCGGGTCCTGCGTCAGCATGGTACCGACGCCGCGCCGCGTAAAGAGTTCAAGCAGCAGCGCGCCATCGGCGTGGCGCGACAGCAGGTGGGCGCGCTTCACGCCGGCGCGGCAGGCGCTCACGGCCCGCGGCAAATACAAAGTCACATCGCCTGCCAGCGCGCCGGGGCGCGCGAGCAGCTTCTCGGCCTGGCTGCACGTCAATTCGTGCTTGAGTTCGGCGCGCTTGCCGGTGACCACCCCCGGCGTATCCATCAGGAAGATCAGCTTCTCCGCGCCCAGCGCGACGGCCGCCGACATCGCGACGTCTTCGAGCGCGAGATTGAAAATCTGGCCGGTCGGCGAATAACCGAGCGGCGACAGCAGCACGAGTTCGTTGTGGTCGAGCCGGTCGTTGATGCCGGTGACGTCGATCTTGCGCACTTCGCCGGTATGCACCAGGTCCACGCCGTCCACGATGCCGATCGGCCGGGCCGTCACGAAATTTCCGCTGGCGACACGGATATCGGAACCCGCCATCGGCGAATTCGGCAGGCCCATCGACAGCAGCGCTTCGATTTCCACCCGCATCCTGCCGCTGGCCTCCTTGGCGCAGGACAACGCAACGTCGTCGGTGATGCGCAGCCCCTTGACGTAACTCACGCGGTGCTTAAGCTGCTTCAGGCGGGCTTCGATCTGCGGCCTTGCGCCGTGCACGAGCACCAGGCGCACACCCAGGCTCGCCAGCAGATTCAGATCGTGGATGAGGGCGAGAAAGCGCGCGTCCGCCACCACCTCGCCGCCGAACGCGATGACGAAAGTGCGGCCGCCGAACGCGTGGATATAGGGCGCCGCGGAGCGGAACCACTTGACGAAATCAGCAGAGACGGACAGCGCCATGACATGACTCGATACGGTTTTTTATTCAAGCGCATGTTATGCGAGAAAGCGCGTCAAGGAAAGCGCCTTGCGGGGCCGGGAGGCCGTCAACAGCGGCTCACGCCCGTCTCAGAAATCGCCCCACAAAGTATTGAGCGCAGCCAGGGCGGCGAGCGCCGCAGTCTCCGTGCGCAGCACGCGCGGCCCCAGCTTCAACGCAACAAACCCGCGCTGCCGAGCAAGGTCGGCCTCGACTTGGGTAAAGCCGCCCTCGGGTCCCGCCAGCAAAGTCACCGCCGCCGGCCGCTGCATTTCCGCGAGACGCTGCTCGGCATGCTGCGACAGCAGGATGCGCAACTCGCCGTCGCGTGGCGCCGGCAAACCGCCCAGCCAATCGATCACCGGCTGCGGGGGCACCACGTCCGGCACCGCGTTGCGGCCGCATTGCTCGCACGCGGCGATCATCACCTCGCGCCAGTGTTCGACGCGCTTGACCGCGCGCTCCGCGTCCAGCCGCACGATGCTGCGCTCGCTGTAGAGCGGCTGCACGCCGCGAATGCCGAGTTCGACCGCCTTCTGCAGCGTGATGTCCATGCGCTCGCCGCTCGAAATCGCCTGCGCGAGGACACATGGGAGGGGCGTCTCGCGGTCGACTGGCGCGCCGCTGGCGAGCTTGACCGTCACGCCGTGTTTGTCGATGCGCGCAATGGTGGCGGCAAACTCGACGCCATCGTTGAACACCACGAGGTGGTCGCCGACTGCCGCGCGCAGCACGCGCGCCAGATGATGCGCGGCGGCTTCGCGCAGCGGGAGAAGCGCACCAGGCGCCAGCACATCGGGCGCATAAATGCGCGTGGATAGGGAGACAGCGCGCCGCATGTGAAGATTATGCCATACGGGTCCACGCGCTCCGGCGTTTTACCGGCGCTGCAAACAGGACTAGAATCGCGCTTCTTCCGCTCAGTGGGCGCATTGAATTGAAAATAATCATCCTCGGTGCAGGCCGGGTCGGCGCTTCGGTGGCGGAGTCGCTGTGCTCGGAAGCCAATGACATCACCATCGTCGATACCGACGCCCCCCGCTTGAAGCTGCTGCAGGATCGCCTCGATCTGCGCACCGTCGTCGGCAATGCCGCGCTTCCCGCGACACTGGCCCAGGCGGGCGCCGCGGATGCCGATCTGATTTTCGCGGTGACGCGCAGCGATGAAACCAATCTGGTGGCGTGCAAGCTGGCGGCGAAACTGTTCAACGCGCCGATGCGCGTCGCGCGCATACGCGCGGCTGATTATCTTGCGCATCCGGAGATTTTTAGCCCCGACTGCCTGGCGGTCGACCACGCGATCTGTCCCGAACAGATCATCACCGACTACATCGTCAAGCTGATCGAGTTTCCGGAAGCGCTGCAGGTGCTCGAATTTGCCGGCGGCAAGGTCAGCCTGGTCGCGGTACGCGCGTTTCACGGCGGGCCCATGGTCGGCCACGAGCTGCAGGAAATCCGCAACCACATGCCGAACGTCGAGACGCGCGTGGCGGCGATCTTTCGCCAGGACACGCCGATCGTGCCCGAAGGCCGCACCGTCATCGAGGCCGGCGACGAAGTGTTCTTTATCGCCGCGACCGAAAACATCCGCGGCGCGATGCGCGAACTGCGCCGCATGGACAAGCCGATCCGGCGCGTGATGATAGGCGGCGGCGGCAATATCGGCCGGCGCCTGGCGTTGGCACTCGAAGCGAACTACCAGGTCAAGGTCATTGAGCACAGCAAGCCCAATGCGGAACGCCTCGCGGCCGAATTGCGCCGCGCGCTGGTGCTCGCCGGCGATGCCACCGACGAGGAATTGCTCGAAACCGAGAACGTCGGCGAAATGGACCTGTATTGCGCGGTGACCAACGACGACGAGAACAACATCATGTCGGCGCTGCTCGCCAAGCGCATGGGCGCGCGCAAAGTGGTGGCGCTGATCAACCGCAGCGCGTACGTGAACCTGCTGCAGGCAGGCCAGATCGACATCGCGATCTCGCCGGCGCAGGCGGTGATCGGCACGCTGCTCGCGCGCGTGCGCCGCGGCGACTGCGTGGCGGTGCACAGCCTGCGGCGGGGTGCCGCGGAAGCGCTTGAACTGATCGCGCACGGCGACTACAAATCGTCGCGTGTGGTCGGCCGTCGCGTCGAGGAAATCAGCTTGCCCAAGGGCTCCACCATCGCCGCCATCGTGCGCCGGCACCAGCGCACGGGAAGCGAGGGCGAGCCGGCGGGAGCGGGCGAAGCGCAGGTAATCATCGCCCATCACGACACCGTGATCGAACCCGACGACCACGTCATCGTATTCGTGGTCAACAAGCTCATGGTGTCGAAAGTGGAAAAACTGTTTCAGGTCGACGTCGGTTTTCTCTGACCGCAATCCGGGCCGCCGCGCGACATCCCCAGCATGATACCCGCCGCCGTACTGCGCATCGCGCCGGTCGTCAACGTGTTCAGCACCATCGTCATGATATTCAGCCTGACCATGACGGCGCCGCTGATCGTTGCGTATATCTATGACGACACGGCGCTGCTCACCTACGTCCAGTCCATCCTTATTGCGTTCGCGGCCGGCGTGCTGATGCGTGTGACGACCATGCACCGCCGGCGCGAACTGCAGCCGCGCGACGGCTTCCTGCTCGTATTCCTGGTGTGGTCGATACTGCCGGCGTTCGCGACCCTGCCTTTGATGTTTCACATCCACGGCCTGAGTTTTACCGACGCGTATTTCGAAACCGTGTCGGGCATCACCACTACCGGCTCCACCGTGCTGGAAAATCTGGACGCGTTGCCGCCGTCGATCAATTTCTGGCGCTGCGAACTGGTGTGGCTCGGCGGCATGGGGCTGATCGTGCTCGCGGTCGCCATCCTGCCGCTGCTGGGCGTCGGCGGCATGCAGCTCTACAAGGCGGAAACGCCGGGCCCGATGAAAGACTCCAAGCTGACGCCGCGCATCACTGAAACGGCAAAAGTGCTGTGGCTCGTTTATGCCGGCATCACTCTGGTCTGCATAGGCGCGTACCGGCTGGCCGGCATGAACTGGCTGGATGCGATCGCCCACGCGTTCTCGACCATGGGGCTGGGCGGCTTTTCCACCCACGACGCGAGTTACGGCTTTTTCGATTCGCCGCTGATTGAGGGTATCGCGATCGTGTTCATGCTGATCGCCGGCATCAATTTCGCCACCCATTTCCAGGCCTGCCGCGAGCGCAGCGCGCGGCCGTATCGCGCCGACCCCGAGGTCGGCTGGTTTCTTCTGATTACGCTGGGAAGCTGCGTGATGATCGCGTGCTTCCTGTGGGCCAAAGGCGTTTATCCGGATTTCTGGACCGCCCTGCGCTACGCGAGTTTCAACACGGTCTCGATCGCGACGACCACCGGTTATGCCAACACCGATTACAACCTGTGGCCGGTTTTCGCCCCTTTATGGATGCTGTTTCTGTGCTGCTTCGTGTCCTGCTCGGGCTCGACCGGCGGCGGCATCAAGATGATCCGCGCGCTGCTGCTGGTGCGGCAGGGCATGCGCGAACTGGTGAAGCTCGTCCATCCCGCGGCCCAAGTACCCGTCAAGCTGGGCGGTTCGGTGGTGCCCAATCAAATCGTGTTCGCGGTGCTGGCGTTCATGTCCATGTACGGTGCCTGCGTGATCGTGATGACTTTTTTGCTGGTGGCGACAGGGCTCGATGCGATCAGCGCTTTCTCGGCGGTTATCGCCAGCATCAACAACACCGGCCCCGGACTGAACCAGGTTGGCCCGGCGACGACTTATGCGGTGCTGACGGATTTCCAGACCTGGGTGTGCACGATTGCGATGCTGCTCGGGCGGCTCGAACTCTTCGCGCTGCTAATCATCTTCACGCCAGCTTTTTGGCGTCGTTAACCACACGCCGGCCTTTTGGCGTCGTTGATCAGGCAATAACGTTCAGCCGTTTCTCGCGCGCGCGTACAATTCGAGCGTAACGCCGCGCGCCACGGCGTGGTCGACGACGGGCGCCGGATAGTCGCGGCCAATCACGACACCCGCCCGCGCCTGCTGCGCGGCGCTCATCAGCCACGGCGCATGGATTGATTTGTCGTCGCAGCCTTTGAGCTCGGGCACGTACTTGCGGACGAACTTGCCTGCGGCGTCGAACTTCTGCGATTGCGTGACCGGGTTGAAAATGCGGAAATACGGCTGCGCGTCGCAGCCGGTGGATGCCGCCCATTGCCAGCCGCCATTGTTGGCCGCGAGATCGAAATCATTGAGTTCATCGGCAAAATATTTTTCGCCCCAGCGCCAGTCGACGTGCAGATCTTTCACCAGGAACGACGCCACGACCATGCGCAGCCGGTTGTGCATGTACCCGGTCTGGTTCAACTGGCGCATGGCCGCGTCGACCAGCGGATAACCGGTGCGCGCCTCGCACCAGGCGCGAAACAGGTTTTCGTCGTTCGGGAATTTGAGCGCATCGTACACGGGATGAAACGCGCGCGCCGCCACGCGCGGATGATGGTGCAGGATCATGAAATAGAAATCGCGCCAGATGAGTTCCGACAGCCACACCGCCGCGCCGCGATCCGCCGCCTGCCATGCCTCGCGCGCCAGGGTGCGTATCGATATCGTGCCGAAACGCAGATGCACCGACAGGTACGACGGGCCTTTCAATGCCGGGAAATCGCGCCGCTCGTGATAGTCGGCCATGCGTTTTTTGAAATTCGCGAACAGCTTGCGCGCGCCTGACATCCCGGGCGGGATGCCGAGTTCGAGCAGATTCGTCGGTCTGAACCCGATGTCCTGCAGCGCCGGCATCTCATGGCCGGCGGGCGGCGCCAGCCG
>JAIOOZ010000045.1 GCA_021414185.1 Betaproteobacteria bacterium | reverse complement strand
GGAAAGACACCACAAAAATGTCCAGCTGTGCCCGGAGGCGCAGGAATTCGCCGAGTACCTTACGCGCTACTACGCATTGCCCAATCACCACCTTTATGCCTATCCGAGCTGGCCGTATCGGCGCCCGGCTGTATTGCGCTTCGGTGTCGCGCTCGGCTTAGTGGCCGCCGCGTTCCTGTTGCGCTACTACCTCTTCGGCACGCAGGATACGCGGCTGGCTTTCCTGTTCTTCGTGCCGGCAGCCCTGGTGGCGGTCTGGTATGGCGGCATGTTGCCCGGCCTGCTTGCCGCCGCGGCGGGACTGATGCTGGGTGACTATTTCTTTTTGACCAACCATGAAGCGCTCGGCGCGGTGCTGGAATCCGAGCGCCTGCAGATCGGCCTCTACGCGATCATGACGACGCTTTGCGTGATGCTGTTCGAGAACCTGCACGAGCGCGTGCGGCGCCTCGAACACGCGTTCGACCGCGCGCGCCATCATCACCATCCGCACGCCGCTGCGATGGCGCACGGCGAGACGCCCGGCGCGTCCGCAGCGCACTGAAAACGCCGCGCGCAGGAAGGCGTGCGTACCCGGCGCCGCACTCAGCATAGACCGTCACGATACCCGTATGGCCAAAGCAAAATCGATTTACACGTGCACCGAATGCGGCGGCCAGGCCGTCAAGTGGCAGGGCCAGTGCCCGCATTGCACCGCGTGGAACACGCTGGTTGAAACCGTTGCAGAGACGGCAGCCGCGGGCAGTAACCGGTTTACCGCGATTGCGGGCAAGGGCAAGCTGCAGCGCCTCTCCGAAGTCGAGGCGCACGAAGAAAGCCGTGTGCCTACCGGTATTGCGGAATTCGACCGCGTGCTGGGCGGGGGACTCGTGCGCGGCGCCGTCATCCTGATCGGCGGCGATCCGGGCATCGGCAAATCGACCCTGATGCTGCAGGCGCTGTGCGCGCTGGGCGCCAATCACAAGGTGCTGTACGTGAGCGGCGAAGAATCGTCGCAGCAGATAGCGTTGCGCGCCAAGCGCCTGGCACTCGATGCGTCGGTGCTGCACCAGATCGCCGAAATCGGCCTCGAAAAAATCCAGCACGTGCTGCAGGCGGAAAAGCCGGCGGTGGCGGTGATCGATTCGATCCAGACGCTGTATTCGGATGCACTGCAGTCGGCGCCGGGTTCGGTCGCGCAGGTGCGCGAATGCGCCGCCCAGTTGACGCGGCTCGCCAAATCGAGCGGCATCACCATCATCCTGGTCGGCCACGTGACGAAGGAGGGCGCGCTCGCCGGCCCGCGCGTACTCGAGCACATCGTCGATACCGTGCTCTACTTCGAAGGCGACACGCATTCGAGTTTCCGCCTGATCCGTGCGGTCAAGAACCGTTTCGGCGCGGTGAACGAACTCGGCGTGTTCGCGATGACGGAAAAAGGCCTGAAAGGCGTGTCGAACCCGTCGGCGCTGTTTCTGTCGCAGCACGCGGAACCGGTGGCCGGGTCGTGCGTGCTGGTCACGCAGGAAGGCACGCGGCCTTTGCTGGTGGAAATCCAGGCGCTGGTCGACGATGCGCACGCGCCGAATCCGCGCCGCCTCGGTGTCGGCCTCGAGCAGAACCGGCTGGCGCTGCTGCTCGCGGTGCTGCACCGGCACGCCGGCATCGCGTGCTTCGATCAGGACGTATTCGTCAACGCGGTCGGCGGCATGAAAATCACCGAACCCGCGGCCGACCTCGCGGTGCTGATGGCCATAGTGTCGTCGCTGACCAATCGTGCGTTGCCGGCCAAGCTGGTCGTGTTCGGCGAAGTCGGGCTCGCCGGCGAGGTGCGCCCGGTGCAGCGCGGCCAGGAGCGCTTGCGCGAAGCCGCCAAGCTCGGCTTTACGCACGCGTTGATTCCAGAGGCGAACAAGCCAAAACAGTCGATTCCCGGGCTTGCAGTGATCGCGGTGCGGCGCGTTGCCGATGCGGTAGCCCAGATGCGGGAAGGATTCGGGGCGTAAGTCCGCGGGTTATCGCCTGTTGCTTATAGCTGCGGCTCCTTGTAGAGTCGCGCCGAGCACTGAAAATTGCGTCAGGTTTCATCTTGAAGAATTGAGTTGCGTCGACACAGAGCGACGGCTCCCGCCCTAATGCCGGGGATGGGAGCGCGGAGGAGAATTCCAAGCATGGCACGCGGCAATCCCTACAACACGGGGCTGGACAAGAACGCGGCGAATTACACGCCGCTGTCGCCGTTGTCGCTCATCGCGCGCACCGCCTATGTTTATCCGCAGCGCGTTGCCGTCATCCACGGCGATTGGCGGCTCACCTGGGCTGAGGTTTACGCACGCTGCCGCCGACTGGCTTCTGCTTTGAAGCAACATGGCGTAGGCGCCGGCGAGACCGTGGCCGCGATGCTGCCCAATATTCCGGCCATGTACGAAGCACATTTCGGCGTCGCAATGGCGGGCGCGGTATTGAATGCGCTCAATACCCGGCTTGATGCCGACGCCATTGCGTTCATGCTCGACCATGCGGAAGCCAAAGTACTCATCACCGACCGCGAATTTTCGGCCACCATCGCCAAAGCGCTCACCAAGGTCAAATACAAGCCGCTGGTGATCGACGTCGACGATCCGGTTTACAGCGGCGGCGAACTGCTCGGCGCCATGAACTACGAACAATTCATCGCGCAGGGCGACCCGGAGTTCGCATGGTTTCTGCCCGCCGACGAATGGGACGCCATTTCGCTCAACTACACTTCGGGCACTACCGGGAACCCCAAGGGCGTGGTCTATCACCATCGCGGCGCGTACCTGAACGCGATTTCCAACATCGTCAGCTGGGGCATGCCGCCGCATGCGGTGTACTTGTGGACGCTGCCGATGTTTCACTGCAACGGCTGGTGTTTCCCGTGGACGATGGCGGCCAATGCCGGTACCAACGTGTGTTTGCGCAAAGTCGACGCGAAAACCATATTCGACCTCATGCGCGAGCATGGAGTCACGCATTACTGCGGCGCGCCCATCGTGCACAACACGCTCATCAACTCGCCGGCCGAGTGGAAGGAAGGCATCGCGCAGACGGTGAACTGTCTCGTTGCCGGTGCGGCGCCGCCGGGCGCGGTGATCGAGGGTATGCAAAAGATGGGGTTCAATCTCACGCATGTGTACGGCCTGACCGAAACCTACGGCCCCGCAGCCGTGTGCTCCAAGCACCCCGAGTGGGACGCGTTGCCGCTCGCCGAGCAGGTCAGGCTCAACGGCCGCCAGGGCGTGTGGTACCACCTGCAGCAGGGCATGACGGTGATGGACCCGGCGACCATGCAGCCGGTGCCGTGGGACGGCGAGACCATGGGCGAAATCATGTTCCGCGGCAATATCACGATGAAAGGCTATCTGAAGAACCCGCAGGCGACGGATGACGCGTTCGGCGGCGGCTGGTTTCACAGCGGGGACCTCGCCGTCATGCACGCCGACGGTTACGTGAAGATCAAGGACCGCTCCAAGGACGTCATTATCTCCGGTGGCGAAAACATCTCGTCGCTGGAAGTCGAGGACGTGCTGTGCCGGCATGCGGCGGTGCTGATGGCGGCGGTCGTCGCGCAGCCTGACGCAAAATGGGGCGAGGTCCCGTGCGCATTCGTCGAGCTCAAAACCGGGGTGCAGCCTACCGAGCAGGAGATCATAGACTTCTGCCGCACCAATATGGCGCGCTTCAAGGCGCCGAAAAAAATCATTTTCGGGGTGTTGCCGAAAACTTCTACGGGTAAAATCCAGAAGTTCCTGTTGCGCGAGCAGGCGAAGTCGGCCGCGGCGATAGAATAACCAGCAACATCGAAAAACCGGTTTGCCACAGAGGACACAGAGGGCACAGAGGAAAAACAGACCAGAACGAAACGAAGGGTATGCGTTTTTGCATTTCTCTGTGTTCTCTGTGTCCTCTGTGGCTATGCTGTAGGTTCGTATGAGCGACGACTACATACTCGAAACGCGCAACCTCGTGAAGGAGTTCAAGGGCTTCGTTGCGGTCAATGACGTGAGTCTCAAGGTCAGGCGCGGCAGCATACACGCACTGATCGGCCCCAACGGCGCCGGCAAGACGACGTGCTTCAACCTGCTGACCAAGTTTCTCGAGCCCACGCGCGGCAGCATCCATTTCAACGGCATCGACATCACGGGCGAGAAGCCGGCAGAGATTGCGCGCCGCGGCATCATCCGCTCGTTCCAGATTTCGGCGGTGTTCCCGCACCTGACGGTGCTCGAAAACGTGCGTATCGGTTTACAGCGCAAGCTCGGTACCTCGTTTCATTTCTGGAAATCGGCGCGCACGCTGGATACGCTCAACGCGCGCGCCATGGAATTGCTGGAGTCGGTCGATCTCGCCACGTTCGCCGATACCGTGACCGTCGAACTGCCGTATGGACGCAAGCGCGCGCTGGAGATTGCGACCACGCTGGCGCTCGATCCCGAGTTGATGTTGCTCGACGAACCGACGCAGGGCATGGGGCATGAAGACGTCGGCCGCGTCGTCGAACTGATCCGCAAGGTCGCCGCCGGGCGCACCATCATGATGGTCGAGCACAATCTCAATGTGGTCGCCAATCTGTCCAGCACGATTACGGTGCTGGCGCGCGGCGCGATCCTCGCTGAGGGGCCGTACGCCGAAGTCTCGAAAAATCCGCGCGTGCTTGAAGCCTACGTCGGATCCGGCGATGTCGATACGGCGGCCGCTCATGGATAACGCAAGCCACGCCGGCATCGAACTATTGCGCGTGACCGATCTGCACGCGTTCTACGGCGAGTCGCACATCCTGCACGGCATCGACTTCGTGGTGAATCGCGGTGAAGTGGTGACGCTGCTGGGGCGCAATGGCGCCGGGCGCACGACGACGCTGCGCGCGATTCTCGGCCTCACCGGCAAGCGCGCGGGTTCCATCATGATCAACGGCCGCGAATCGATCGGCATGGCGACGCATGAGATCGCGCACCTCGGCATCGGTTATTGCCCCGAGGAGCGCGGCATATTCGCCAGCCTCTCAGCCGAGGAAAACCTGCTGCTGCCGCCCGCGGTGGCGAGCGGCGGCATGAGCGTGGACGAAATCTACGCCATGTTTCCGAATCTTAAAGAGCGGCGCGCGAGCCCCGGCATGCGGCTTTCCGGCGGCGAACAGCAGATGCTGGCTATCGCGCGCATCCTGCGCACCGGCGCCAAGCTCCTGCTGCTGGATGAAATCAGCGAGGGCCTGGCACCCGTTATCGTGCAGACGCTGGGGCGGGTAATACGCACCTTAAAGGAGCGCGGCTACACGATTATCATCGTCGAGCAGAATTTCCGCTTCGCCGCGCCGCTCGCCGACCGTCACTATGTAATAGAACATGGCCGCATAGTCGAAACGGTTACAATGGCCGAATTAGATAAAAAAATGGACCGGTTGCACGTTTTGCTCGGAGTCTAATTTTCAACGGAGGCACTACCATGAAACGTAAATTGATTGCAGTTCTGGTCGGTATGGCGCTGGCTGCTGCGCCCCTGACTTCGGCGTTTGCCCAGGCCAAAGCGGGCGGCCCCAAGCTGTCGGACGGCGTAGTCAGAATCGGCGTGCTGACGGACATGTCGGGCCTGTATTCGGACCTCGGCGGCGCCGGCTCCGCGCTCGCGGCCAAAATGGCCATCGACGATTTCAAGGCGGCGGAAAAAGGCAAGGCGTTCCCGATCGAACTCGTCTCCGCCGATCACCAGAACAAGGCCGACGTCGGCGCGCAGAAAGCGCGCGAGTGGTACGACACGCAGGGCGTCGACATGATTACGGACGCGCTGAATTCCGCAGTCGCGCTGTCGGTCGCCAAGCTGACCGCCGAGAAAAAACGCATCCTCATCGATACCGGCGCCGCCAGCACGCGCCTCACCAACGAAGACTGCTCGCCGTACACCGTGCACTACGTGTATGACACGTACTCGCTCGCCAACGGCACCGGCAACGCCATAGTGAAGGGCGGCGGCAAGACCTGGTTCTTCCTGACCGCGGATTACGCGTTCGGCCATTCGCTCGAATCCGACACCGCCAACGTGGTGAAAGCCGGCGGCGGACAAGTGCTGGGTGCGGTGCGCCATCCGCTCAACGCCTCCGACTTCTCGTCGTTCCTGCTGCAGGCGCAGACTTCGAAGGCGCAGGTGGTGGGCCTAGCTAACGCGGGCGGCGACACCATCAACTCGATCAAGGCCGCGAATGAATTCGGCCTGACCAAGACGCAGAGCTTAGCCGGCCTGCTGGTGTTCATCACCGACATCCACAGCCTTGGCCTGCAGGTTGCGCAGGGCATGATGCTCACCGACGGCTGGTACTGGGACCAGAACGACGACTCGCGCAAATTCGGCAAGCGTTATTTCGAGCAGATGAAAAAGATGCCGAGCATGAACCAGGCCGGTGTCTATTCGGCGGTGACGACTTATCTGAAGGCGATCCAGGCGGCGGGGACCGACGATGCCGACGCGGTCATGGCGCAAATGAAGAAAATGAAAATCAACGACATGTTCGCCAAGAACGGCTATATCCGCGCCGACGGCCGCATGGTGCACGACATGTATCTGATGCAGGTGAAAAAGCCGTCGGAGTCCAAGTACCCCTGGGACTATTTCACCGTGAAAGCGACGATTCCCGCCGCGGAGGCATTCCTGCCGCTCGCGCAATCGAAGTGCTCGCTGGTCAAGAAGTAAAGTCCTGACTTCCGGCGTCCCGTCGCGGGGCGCCGGAGTTGCACGCGAACATGGAGATTTTCGGCGTTCCATTGCAGGCGATGTACGGGCAGTTGCTGCTCGGGCTCGTCAATGGCTCGTTTTACGCGATGCTGTCGCTGGGGCTCGCCGTCATCTTCGGTCTCCTCAACATCATCAATTTCACGCACGGCGCGGTCTACATGCTGGGCGCTTATGCCGCCTACGTCGGCATGAGTGTGTTCGGCATTGGCTACTGGCCGGCACTGATCCTGGCACCACTGGCGGTCGGCATCTTCGGCATGGTCATAGAGCGCACCATGCTGCGCCGGCTCTACAAGCTCGACCACTTGTATGGACTGCTGCTGACGTTTGGCCTCACGCTGATGCTGGAAGGCCTGATGCGTTCGGTCTACGGCGTGTCGGGGCAGCCATACGCGGTGCCCGACGCGTTGCGCGGCGCGACCGACGTCGGATTCATGACGCTGCCCAATTACCGCGCCTGGGTCGTGGTGGCATCGCTGACGGTATGTCTGATGACGTGGTACGTGATCGAGCGCACCAAGCTCGGCGCTTACCTGCGCGCCGGCACCGAGAACCCGAAGCTCGTGCAGGCCTTCGGCATCAACGTGCCGCTGATGGTCACGCTCACCTACGGTTTCGGCGTCGCGCTTGCCGCGTTCGCCGGCGTGCTGGCGGCGCCCATCATTCAGGTCAACCCGCTGATGGGGTCGAATCTCATCATCATAGTGTTCGCCGTGGTCGTGATCGGCGGCATGGGTTCCATCCTCGGTTCGATATTGACGGGGCTTGGCCTCGGCATCATCGAAGGGCTGACCAAAGTTTATTACCCCGAAGCTTCATCCACCGTCGTGTTCGTCATCATGGCCATAGTGCTGATGGTGCGTCCCGCCGGATTATTTGGCAGGGAAAAATGAGCGGGTCCGGGAAAATGAGCGCCATCGGTTATGCGTTCCTCGTCGTGCTCGGACTGGTGGCGCCGCTGGTGCTGTATCCGATATTCCTGATGCAGGCGTTGTGCTTCGCGCTCTTCGCGTGCGCATTCAACCTGCTCATTGGCTACACCGGCCTGCTGTCGTTCGGCCACGCCGCCTTTCTCGGCATGGCGGGCTACGCAATGGGCGTAGCGGTCAAATTGTGGGGCCTGCCCCCCGAAATCGGCTTGCTGGTCGGTACCGCTGCGGCGGCATTGCTCGGTTATCTCATCGGCAGCCTTGCGATCCGGCGCCAGGGCATTTATTTCGCCATGATCACGCTGGCGCTGGCGCAGATGCTGTACTTTTTCTGCCTGCAGGCGAAGTTCACTGGCGGGGAGGACGGCCTGCAGGGCGTGCCGCGCGGCCATTTGCTCGGCATCATCAGTCTGGAGAACGACCTGACGCTGTACTATTTCGTATTCGCGATTTTCGTGCTCGGCTTCTGCATCATCCACCGTGCCATCGATTCCCCGTTCGGCCAGGTGCTGACCGCGATACGCGAGAACGAGCCGCGCGCGCTGTCGCTCGGCTACGACGTCGACAAGTACAAATTGCTCGCGTTCGTGCTGTCGGCGGCATTGTCCGGGCTCGCCGGCTCGACCAAGACGCTGGTGCTCGGCTTCGAGACGCTGACCGACGTGCACTGGCATATGTCCGGCGAAGTCGTGCTGATGACATTGCTGGGCGGCATGGGCACGGTGCTGGGGCCGGTGGTGGGGGCGTTCATCGTGAAGACGCTCGAAAACCGCATCGGCGAATTCGGCGTGTTGCTCGCCGAGCATACCGGCGTGGAATGGTTCAGGACCATCGGCGATTCCGTCACGATCGTCACCGGACTCATCTTCGTGATCTGTGTGCTCGCGTTCCGCCGCGGCATCGTCGGCGAAGTGATGGCGCTGTTCCGCAAGCAGCGCGCCTGACGGGCGCGGGGCGCCGCATTACGCGCGAGCGCCATCCGAGGCTTTCGAAAGCGGATGACAATCCGCGTTCGCTCAACGCTCCCCTCGCCCCATGGGAGAGGGGTTGGGGGTGAGGGTCGAGCGGGATGTCGAGTTATATTAAGCTCGATAATCCGGTAAAATTCGGCTCTTTCCGCGGCGTAACGCCGCAATTTCCAAACTAGGGGTGGTAATGAAGGTACTGGTGGCTATCAAGCGCGTGGTCGATCCCAATATCAAGGTGCGGGTCAAGGCCGACGGCACGGGGGTCGAAACGGCGAACGTAAAAATGGCGATGAACCCGTTTTGCGAAATCGCGGTGGAGCAGGCCGTGCGCATGAAAGAGGCGGGCATCGTGACGGAAATCGTCGTCGTGGCGGTCGGCATCACGCAAAGCACGGAAACGCTGCGCACGGCGCTTGCGATGGGCGCCGACCGCGGCATCCTGGTTGAAGTGGCGGGCGAAGTGCAGCCGCTCGCGGTGGCCAAGGTGTTGAAAGCCATCGTCGACAAGGAAAAACCCGGCCTCGTGATCACCGGCAAGCAGGCCATCGACGACGATTGCAACCAGACCGGCCAGATGCTGTCGGCGCTGCTCGGCTGGCCGCAGGCGGCGTTTATCTCCAAGCTCGAAATTGCCGGCGATCATGCCGACATCACGCGTGAAGTCGACGGCGGGCTTGAAAAAATCAGCATCAAGCTGCCGGCGGTGGTCACCGCCGACCTGCGCCTGAACGAGCCGCGCTACGTGACGCTGCCGAACATCATGAAAGCGAAAAAGAAGCCGCTCGAAGTGTTGAAGCCCGACGCTCTCGGCGTTGACGTTGCGGCGCGGCTGACGACGCTCAAAGTCGAAGAGCCGCCCAAGCGCGGTGCGGGTGTGAAGGTCGCGGACGTGGCCGAACTGGTGAGCAAACTGAAAAACGAAGCGAAGGTGATCTAATGGCTATCCTGGTCATAGCAGAACACGACAACAAGCAGTTGAAGACGGGTGTCACGAACACGATCGCGGCGGCGGCCAAGCTCGGCAGCGACATCAGCGTGCTGGTCGCGGGCAGCGGGTGCGCGGATGCCGCCGCTGCTGCCGCGAAAGTCGCGGGCGTCACCAAGGTGCTGGTCGCCGATGCGGCACAGTACGCAGTGCCGCTCGCC
>JAIOOZ010000625.1 GCA_021414185.1 Betaproteobacteria bacterium | reverse complement strand
CTTGCCGCGCTCGATGCGCGCGGTCTCAAGCGCCAGCGCCGCCTGCTCGAAAGCCCGCAGAGCGCGCATGTCATGGTCGATGGGCGTGAAGCCGTTGCGTTCTGCAGCAACGATTATCTCGGCCTCGCAGCCGACCCGCGGCTGGTTGCCGCGGCGTGCGAGGGCGCGCAACGCAGCGGCGTGGGCGCCGGCGCTTCGCACCTGATACTCGGCCACACCGCTTCGCACCACGCACTTGAGAAGGCATTGGCGAAATTCGTCGATTTGCCGTGCGCATTGCTGTTCTCGACCGGCTACATGGCGAACATCGGCATCGTTACCGCGCTCGCCGGACGCAATGACGCTGTGTTCGCCGACAAACTTAACCATGCATCATTGAATGACGCGGCACTCCTGTCGCGCGCCGATTTCAAGCGTTACGCGCACGGCGACCTTGCGGCGCTCGAACGGTTGCTCGCGGCATCGACGGCGCGGCGCAAGCTCGTCGTCGTCGACGCCGTGTTCAGCATGGACGGCGATATCGCGCCGGTACCGCAATTGCTGCAATTATGCGAACGCTATGACGCGTGGCTGATGCTCGATGACGCGCACGGTTTTGGTGTGCTGGGTGCCACGGGCGGTGGCGTATTGCAGCATTTCGGCGTGACTTCTCCGCGCATCATCTACATGGCGACTCTCGGCAAGGCGGCCGGCGTGGCCGGCGCGTTCGTGGCCGGCGAGCCAGAGTTGATCGAAACCCTGGTGCAAAGCGCGCGCACTTATATTTACACCACCGCGACTCCACCGCTGCTCGCGCACGCGCTGCTCGCCAGTCTCGACATCATCAGGAGCGAGCAAGGCCGGCGGGATTTGCTGGCACGGCTGATTGCGCAGTTCAAAGCGGGCGTTGCCGGCCTGCGCTGGCAGTTGATGCCTTCCGACACTGCGATACAGCCGCTCGTCATCGGCGGCAACGCCGAAGTGCTGCGCGTGTCCGCGGCGCTGGCGGCGCGCGGCGTGCTGGTGCCGGCGATCCGTCCGCCTACCGTCCCGGCTGGCAGCGCGCGCCTGCGCGTCTCGTTGTCGGCGGCGCACACGGCGGAAGACGTTGCGCAATTGGTCGAAGCTTTGCAGCAAGTTGAAAAAGCATCCTGATGCACGTCAAGGTTGCGGGCAGCGGTCCCGATCTCGTGCTGCTGCACGGCTGGGGCATGCATGCAGGCGTATGGGACGGCATCGCAGCGCTGCTCGCGCTGCAGTTTCGCGTGCTCAGCGTCGAGTTGCCCGGCCGTGCAAGCCCTGCATGCGCGCCGTATACGCTTGATGCAGTCGCTGCGGCGCTGGCGGACATCTGTGCGCCGCGCGCGACGGTTTGCGGTTGGTCGCTGGGAGGGCAGATCGCGCTGCGCTGGGCATTCATGCATCCTGAGCAAGTCGAGCGTCTGGTGTTGATTGCGAGCACGCCGCGCTTTGTGCGTGGCCCCGATTGGAACAGCGGCATGGAGGCGGCGGTGTTCGATGCGTTTGCGCAGGACCTGGCGCATGACGCTAACGGTGCGTTACAGCGATTTGCGATTCTGCAGGCGCATGGCGACGCGGACGCGCGTAATGTGTCGCGCCGGTTGCGCGCATGCCTGTCAGCGCGCGACACGGCGGCGCTGGCCGCGGGACTGCAAATACTCAAGGACACGGATTTGCGCGCCGATCTGCCGCGCATTGCTCAACCCGCCCTGATCGTGCACGGCGAGCGTGACACCGTGGTGCCGCTTGCCGCTGGCGAATACCTGGAGCGTACTTTGCCGCAAGCCACCTTGGCAGTTATCGCGGGTGCGGCGCATGCGCCATTCGTGACGCAACCACAGAATGTCGCGCGGCGCATTACGGAGTTTTGTCGTGGATAACGCGCCCGCGCTCGACAAGCGCCTGCTGCGCGTCGCGTTCGAGAAAGCCGCCCCCGGCTACGACGCGGCGGCAGTGCTGCAGCATGAGGTGTGTCAACGCATGTTGTCGCGGCTCGATTTCGTCAAGCTGCAGCCGTCGGTGCTGCTGGACGCCGGATGCGGTACCGGCAACGTCGTGCCGGAACTGGCCGCGCGTTTCCCACGCGCCACTCTTTATGCGCTCGATATTGCGACGGCGATGGTGCAGCGCGCCTGCGCGCGCGTGCCGTGGTGGAAGCGGGCGCTGGGGCGCGGCGTGGTGCCGGTGTGCGGCGACATCGAGCGGCTGCCGCTGCGCGCCGGCGCGGTCGACATGGTGTGGTCCAATCTTGCGCTGCAATGGATGAACGACCCGCCGCACGCATTTACCGAGTTGCGTCGCGTGCTAACGCCGGGCGGCTTGCTGATGTTCAGCACTTTTGGTCCCGACACGCTGAAGGAACTGCGCGCCGCCTACCAGGGCACCGACCGTTATACGCACGTCAATCGCTTCATCGACATGCACGATATCGGCGATATGCTGGTGCACGCGGGTTTCGCCGACCCGGTGATGGACATGGAATACATCACGCTGACCTACGCCGACGTGCGCGCGTTGATGCGCGACCTGAAGGCGATAGGCGCGCACAACGTGACCGCTGGCCGCCGGCACGGCATGACCGCACGCGCCACATTTGCCGCGGTCGAGCGCAACTACGAGGTTTTCCGGCAGGCCGGCCGGTTGCCGGCGACATTTGAGGTGATTTACGGCCACGCGTGGCTGCCACAAAAGCGCACCACGCCGGACGGCAAACCGGTGATCGAGATAAAACCGTTGTAGCAAGCTTGAATGACCCCTCACCCCTCGCCCCTCTCGCCTCACGGCTTTTTTATCACCGGGACCGATACCGGTGTCGGCAAGACTTTAATCGCATGCGCGCTGCTGCACGCGCTTGCGCGCACGGGCCTGCGCGTCGTCGGCATGAAGCCAGTCGCCGCGGGTGCGGTGCGCAGCGCCGAGGGGCTAATCAACGATGATGTGGCGCAACTGCGCGCTGCCAGCAGCATCAAGGCCGAACTGGCGCTGGTCAACCCGTATTGTTTCGAGCCGGCGATCGCGCCGCATATCGCCGCCGCGCAAGCGGGCGTGACCATCGATTTCGCCCGGATCGCGCAGGCGCACGCGCGGCTGGCCGCCATGGCTGATGTCGTCGTCGTGGAAGGCGTCGGCGGTTTTTGCGTGCCGCTGAATAACAGCGAAGACGCCGCCGACCTTGCGTACTACTTCGGATTGCCGGTGATACTCGTGGTCGGCGTGCGCCTCGGCTGCATGAATCACGCTTTGTTGACGGCACGGGCGATACGCGCGCGCGGACTGAAACTCGCCGGCTGGATTGCCAACCGTATCGACCCCGCAATGCCGGTTGCCGAGGAAAACGTGACCGCACTCGCCGAACGCCTTGCGGCGCCGCTGCTGGGCGAAATTGAATTCACGGTGGCGCCCGACCCGCAGCACCTCGCCGCCTTGCTCGATTTGTCCAATCTGGCCTGAACCCGGCGGCGTCGCGCGCATGGATTGGCTTTGCGCGGCTAAAACCCGACGATTTCACTCGGGCTATGGTTTGCCTAGACACTGCCCAGTGTGATAAATTCCACGTGTTTTTCGCGTGTTAGCTGGTGTTGGTTTGCTGTTGGTTGGTGTTTGTTGGTAATAGGGAGCGGTTCAATGGGGTGCAGCGACAGAGGGCAGGTCCGGTCAATCGTTGACTGCCCATCGCCATCCCACCCTGACATCTTGTGGCCGGAATTCCGCGGCCGGTTTCGCAGCGCTGGTTACGTTTTGCACGCCCGTTCCGGAATGCCGGCGCGGCGCGCAACCGTTGCGCGCCGTATGACCAGTCCCGCGTGACGCGCGGCGGGAACGAATTTAACGCACCGTTGGAGTCAAGCATGATCAGTAAGTGGACCAAGCGTTTTGCGGCCGCCGCTGCGGCAGCCTGCAACCTGGCGCCGGCGCTCGCAGCCGCCAACCAGTACAACCTGCAGCCGCCGCAAACCATCATCGCGCGCGAGATCTACGATCTGCACACGCTGATCTTCATCATCTGCTGCGTGATCTTCGTGGTGGTGTTCGGCGCGATGACTTACTCGATCATCATGCACCGCAAGGCGGCGGGCCACAAAGCCGAGCAGTTCCACGAAAACACCACGGTCGAAATCGTCTGGACCATCGTGCCGTTCATCATCCTGATCGGCATGGCGATCCCGGCGGCCAAGACCATAATCGCGATGAAAGACACTTCCAGTCCGGACATGACGATCAAGGTCACGGGCTACCAGTGGAAATGGGGTTACGACTACCTGCAGGAAGGCATCAGCTTTTACAGCAGCCTCTCCACCCCGCGCGAAATGATCACCGACAATACCCCCGAGGGCTACAAGAAGCGCGAGGCCTACGCCAACTATCTGCTCGAAGTCGACAATCCGGTGGTGGTGCCGGTGGGCAAGAAGGTGCGCATCATTACCACGGCAAACGACGTGATTCACGCGTGGTGGGTGCCGGCATTCGGGGTGAAGCAGGATGCGATTCCCGGGTTCGTGCGCGATACCTGGTTCAAGGTCGACAAGGCGGGCACTTACCGCGGCCAGTGTGCCGAGCTCTGCGGCAAGGAACACGGTTTCATGCCTATCGTGGTCGAAGCGGTGGAGCCCGAGAAGTACGCGCTGTGGGTCGCCGAGCAGAAGAAAAAAATGGCGGCGCAGGCGGATGATCCGAACAAGGTCTACACGGCCGACGA
>JAIOOZ010000044.1 GCA_021414185.1 Betaproteobacteria bacterium | reverse complement strand
ACCCCAGCCGCAGTTGACGAACAGGTTCTCGACCGGCGTCTTGCCGATGATGGGACTTGCGTCCGGCGCGCAATCGACGATGCCCGCCCATTGCCGCATCATGCGCAGCCGGCTGAATACGGGAAACAGTTCCAGCAAGGCACGCAGTTGTTCTTCGATGAAATTGAAGCTGCCGCGCTGCGCATACGAGAGATAACCGTCGCGCGCGGCGCCGATGACGAGTTCGCCTTTATCCGACTGACTGAGGTACACGTGCACCAGCCCGGCCATCAGCACGGTATGAAATACCGGCTTGACCGGTTCGGACACCAAAGCCTGCAGCGGATAGCTCTGGATCGGCAGTTTCACGCCCGCCATGCCCATCACCACGCCGCTATGGCCTGCAGCGACTACGCCGACGCGTCCCGCAGAAATATGACCGCGCGTAGTCTCGACACCGATTACACGGCCGCCTTCGCATTTCAAGCCGGTCACCGCGCAGTTCTCGATGATGTCTACACCCAGTTCGCTCGCCGCGCGCGCGTAGCCCCATGCGACCGAATCGTGACGCGCATTGCCGCCGCGCCTTTGCACGATGCCGCCCAGCACCGGGTAGCGGCAGCCTGGATCTATGTTCAACAGCGGGGCCCAGCGCTTCACTTCGCGCGGCGTCAGCAATTCGCAATCGATGCCGTTCAGATACATGGCGCTCGCGCGCCGTTCCATCTCATTCAGTTCGTGGCGCGTGAACGCGAGGTTGATCACGCCGCGCTGGCTGAACATGGTGTTGAAATTGAGTTCCTGGCTCAATCCTTCCCACAATTTCAGCGCGTGCTCGTATAAATGCGCGCTGTCGTTGCGGATGCCGTGGTTCTTCGCCAGATAATAGGCGGTGGCGAGCCCGTGTCCCCCGCCGCCAATGACCACGACGTCGTAGGATTTTTTCGGCTGCGCCGCGCGCCAGTGCGGTGTCCAGTTGCGGTGACCGGACAGCGCATTGCTCGCGAGCGACCAAAACGAGAACTTCGTCATGACATCGCTCGCCGCGCCGGATATTGCAGGTCAGTCGACACGCGCGCCCGAATCACTGATCACCTTGTTCCATTTGACGACCTCTTCGCGCAGGAACGCATTGAATTCCGCCGGCGTATTGGCGACGACTTCAGCGCCCTGGTTGGCGAACTGTTTGCGCATTTCCGGCGATGTCAGCGCCTGCACCAAAGCGGTATGCAGGCGCGCCAGGATGGGTTTGGGCACGCCCGCCGGCGCGACGACACCGAACCACGTGTAGACCGCGTAGCCAGGCACCGCGGCCTCAGCCACCGTCGGCACGTCGGGATATTCCGTCATGCGCTTAACACCGGTCGTGGCAAGCAGCCGCAGACGGCCGCCCTGTATGAAAGGCGTTGCCGACAACATGCTCTGGATTTCAACCTGCGCTTCGTTCATCACCAGCGCGTTCAACGCTTCGGCAGGCCCGCGATAAGGAATGTGCACGAGACTCACGCCCGCCATGCCTTTGAACAATTCCATGCCGAGATGGCTGGGCGAGCCGCCGCCCGATGACGAATAGTTCAGCTTGCCGGGCTGGCCCTTGGCGAGCGCGATGACTTCCTTGACCGACTTGGCGGGCAGATTGAGCGACGTCAGAAACCCGCTGGGCGAACGCGCGGCCAGCGTTACCGGCGTGAAATCCCTGAGCGGATCGTACGGCAGGTCTTTGAACAGACCCTGCGCTGTGCCGAGACTGGCAATCGAGCCCATCATCAGCGTATAGCCGTCTGGTGCCGCGCGTGAAGCAATCGCCGCGCCCAGCGTGCCACCGGCGCCGCCGCGATTGTCCACGATGACCTGCACGCCCAATCCTTCAGTCACTTTCTGCGCCAGCGTGCGCGCCACGACGTCGGCGCCTGCGCCGGGCGGAAACGGCACCAGCAGGCGTATCGGCTTGGTTGGATACGATTGCGCGCCGGCGGCTGCCGCTACCAGACAAGTTCCCAACAGCAATCCGCGTACGCCATCCAGCATGGATTTCATGCGACTCCGTTCAGGAAACCAGGAAACCCGCGCTGACGGGATCGTCAGGATCGAACACCCATTTCGCGTAGCCGGTCAGATTGGCCTTGCCTTTGATCGTCGGCAACAGCGCGCGCCGCCCGCCAATTTTGGTTTCACCGATGAGGCAGCCTTCGAACGTGCCGCTGCCGAGCAATCCTTCCGACAATATCGGTTGCTGCAACTGCAATTCGCCGCGCGCCTCGAACAACGCCATCATCGCGCAGGTGCCGGTGCCGCCGGGTGAACGGTCGAGCTGGCCGGCGCTGAACACGTGCACGCATTTGTAGCGCGCGCCGGGCAGCGTGGCCTCCTGATAGAAGGTCATGTAATTCAAGTCGGTCAGATGCGACTGCACCGGATGCTTCAATTTTACCTTCGCGTTTATCTGCTGCTTGACGAGCTGGCCCATCGTCGAAAAGAAAGAACCGTTCTCCGGCGCAATTTTGGGCGTGCGGCCGCGCCAGTCGACCTGCGCAAAATAATTGCCGCCGAAAGATATGTCCGCTTTCAATTCTCCGTAACCCGGCAATTCGATCGTCACATCGCGCTCGGCGACGAACGCCGGGACGTTCTCGAACCGGCACCAGTCGACTTTTTCCGGCGTGCCCTGCACTTCGGAAATCACGGGACCAGCCGTCGTCTCGAAACGTATGCGCGTCAGGTTGCCGGTGGCTGGAATCAGGCCGCAAGCCACCATCGCCATCGACAAGCCTATGGTGCCGTGGCCGCACATGTGCGAGTACTGGGTGGCGTCCATCCAGATCATGCCCGCGTCGGTGTCTGCCGCAGACGGCGGCGTCAGGAACACGCCATACATGTCGCGGTGTCCGCGCGGCTCCTGCATCAGCGCTTTGCGCAACCAGTCGTAATGCTGTTCGATGTGGCGGCGCTTGCCCAATATATCGAGACCGTGGGGATAACGCACGCCAGAATGCACGATGCAGGTCGGCTCGCCTTCGGTGTGCGTATAAATGACGTCGATGTGCGGAAGTTTTTTCAAGGGAGCTTCTGTCCTAGCTGCCGGGCTTGTTGTGGGTGTTCTCGAAAAAATAATCGCGCCAGCTCGCCGCCTTGTTCGTCAGCAGGCCGACTTTCGTCATGTAATCCGACCACACCATGACCTTGCTCGGCGTCGGCGAAAAATAGATCGCGTTCTCATCCTGGAGCATTTTGTACACGTCGTCTATGCTGAACTTGCTTTTTTCGGCCCGCAGATACACCTCGGCAGCGGCCCGCTTGTCGGAATTGATCGACTTCATCGCCTCCTCGAATGCTGCGACTACGGCCGCATAGGTTTTCGGATTCTCGGTTTTCCACTTGGTCGTGTTGTAGGCAACGATCAGGGTGTGCCGCCCACCGGCGACGTCGTAGGAATTGAGCGCAACGCGCACGCGCGGATCAGCCAGTTCCTGTTGCAGGAAAGGCACGGTCGCCGAATGCGACTTGACCTCGTGGCTGCCGGACAGCAACGCAATCATCGCATCGGGATGCGACATGCCGACCGTCAGGTTGTCGAGTTTCGTGCGGTTGTCCATGCCGAATTCTTTCGCCGCCGCCATCTGCAGCGAGATCGAATGGTGAGTGCCGCGCGCGGCGGTCATGGCAATGCGGTCGCCCTCGCGATAATCGCGGATCGACTTGATGCGCGGGTCTATCGTCGTGATCACCATCGGCGTGTCGCAGAACGCCATCATGCCCTTGATGTCGCCGCGGCCGCCCTTGCTTTTGTCCCAGATCGTCATTAGCACCGTGGTGCCGCCCAGCGCGATATCGACACTGCCCGACAGCAAGGCGTCGTTGACCGCGGCGCCGCTGCCGAGCTTGGACAAGGTGACCGTGATATCACCAAGGCCAGCCGCGCGCGCGTGTTTCTCGATCAGCTTCTGCTCCACCGCCAGGTGTAGCGGCAGGTACGAAAGCCCGAACTGCTGAACGATGCGGACTTCCTTCGTTTCCTGTGCCAACGCGGGCAACGCAAACATGCCCGTCATCGCCGCACACAGAAGCGCCAATAAGGAAAAGCTGTGTTTCATAAGATGTCTCCGCATATCGAATTACATCAGTTTGGCGGCAGCCGGGCCCTTGACCGGCACTTCCATCAGGTCTTCGCCGAAAATCAGGTTGCCCTTGTAAACCTCGGACATTTCACGCAGCACGCGCTCGCGCACGCCCGGCTGGTCGATCTGCTCCGTGACGTGGCTCAGCACAATGGTGCCGACGTTGGCGTCGACGCCAAGCTGCGCCAGTTCGAGATGCCCCATGCATGACTGGGCGAATTCCTCGTTGAGTTGCGTTCCGGAAATGTAATGGCACATGTGCAGCAGCACGTCGCAGTCTTTCGAGAGGCGCGTCATCGAAGCGCACGGACCGCTGTCACCCGAGTACACGATCGAACCCTGCGGAGTGTCCAGCCTGAAGCCGTAGGATATAAGCTGCGGCCCGAAATGCGAAACGCCGGTGGTCGT
>JAIOOZ010000624.1 GCA_021414185.1 Betaproteobacteria bacterium | reverse complement strand
TAATCGCGGTGGCGGCCGTTGAATTCATAGCTGCGGTACTGGTGGTTGGCGGGGTCGAGCACGTAAGACAGCGGCACCTCGAACGCCGATTCGACCTCTATGGGGTCGAGTTTGAGCGTGAACGGCGGCTCGACCCAGGCGACCACCGGGCTGATCCTGAACCCGGACGGCATATCGTAGTCCGGCAGCGTGCCGAGTATGGCCACGCGGTCGCGGGCGAGCCCGATTTCCTCCTCCGCTTCGCGCAGCGCCGTCTCGATGCGATTGCCGTCCCCGCCTTCGACCCGCCCGCCGGGAAAACTGATCTGGCTCGGGTGGTCTTTCATATGGGCCGTGCGCTGGGTCAGGAGCACGTGCACTTCGTCGTCGCGCGGCACCAGCGCCACCAGCACCGCGGCGAGCATCACGCGCGCGCCGGGCGGCAGCGCGACTATGTGCTTGTCCAGCTCGCCCGGCGCAGTCGTGGGCTGCGCCAGCCGCGACGCGACGTCCTCGCGCGTAAGCTGCGACCAGCGCAAGCTGCCGGCCTTCAGATCTTCCCGACCATCTGCTCGGGTTTGACCCACTCGTCGAATTGCTTCGCCGTTACATGGCCCAGCGCCAGCGCGGACGCTTTCAGGGTAAGGCCTTTCTTGTGCGCGTTTTTCGCGATCTGCGCTGCCTTGTCGTAGCCGATGTGCGGGTTCAGCGCGGTCACCAGCATCAGCGATTCGCGCATCAGCTGCTCGATGCGCTCCTTGTTGGGCTCGATGCCGACCGCGCACTGCTCGTTGAAATTGGTGCAGCCGTGCGTGAGCAGTACCGCGCTGTGCATGAAATTGCGGATCACCAGCGGGCGGAACACGTTGAGCTCGAAATTGCCCGACGCGCCGCCGAGGTTGATGGCAACGTCGTTGCCGAACACCTGGCAGCACACCATGGTCAGCGATTCGGACTGCGTCGGATTGACCTTGCCCGGCATGATAGAGCTGCCCGGTTCGTTCTCCGGGATGGAGAGTTCGCCGATGCCGCAACGCGGGCCGCTGGCAAGCCAGCGCACGTCGTTGGCGATTTTCATCAGCGACGCGGCCAGCGTCTTCAGCGCGCCGTGCGCATGCACCACGCCGTCGCACGACGCCAGCGCCTCGAATTTGTTGGGCGCGGTCACGAACGGCAGCCCGGTGAATTTGGCGAGTTCCGCCGCCACCATCACCGCGAATTTGGGATGGGCGTTGAGACCGGTGCCGACCGCGGTGCCGCCGAGCGCCAATTCACCGAGGTGGGGCATGGCGGCGTCGACGTGCTTCAAACCGTGGTCGAGTTGCGCGACGTAACCCGAGAATTCCTGGCCGAGCGTCAGCGGCGTTGCGTCCTGCAAATGCGTGCGGCCGATTTTGACGATCTTGGCGAACTGCTTCGCTTTTTTGTTGAGCGTATCGCGCAGTTTCTTCACCGCCGGTTTCAATTCTTTTTCCAGCGCGATCACCGCCGCGACATGCATGGCGGTGGGAAAGGTGTCGTTCGACGACTGGCCCATGTTCACGTCGTCATTGGGATGCACCAGGCGTTTTTCGCCGCGCTCGCCGCCGAGGATTTCGGACGCGCGGTTGGCCAGCACCTCGTTGACGTTCATATTGGTCTGCGTGCCCGATCCGGTCTGCCACACCACCAGAGGGAACTCCGCATCGTGTTTGCCGGCCAGCGCCTCGTCCGCCGCCTTGACGATGGCGTTGCCCTTCTTCTTGTCGAGCAGGCCGAGCGCCATGTTGACGACCGCGGCGGCGCGTTTGACCATGACCTGTGCATGCACCACCGCCAGCGGCATGGTTTCGCCGGGGAACGCAAAATTGATGCGGCTGCGCTGCGTTTGCGCGCCCCACAGGCGCTCCGCCGGCACTTCGATGTTGCCGAATGTATCGCGTTCGATTCTGAATTTTGCCATTGCCGTTCCCCGACTGATCAAGAGGTTTTTGAATTACTGCATGCACGCTGCCTAGAACGGCAGCGTCAGATTGCCGCGCTCCGCGCCCACGTCGACCACCGTCAGCGCCGTCATGTTGACGAGCCGCCGTACCGTTGCCGTCGGCGTCACAATATGCACCGCTTTCGCCGCGCCAAGAAGGATAGGCCCGACCGTAATGCCGTCGCCTGCGGCCGTCTTCAGCAGATTGAACGCGATATTGGCCGCGTCCAGCGTCGGCATGATCAGCAGATTGGCATCGCCCTTCAGGCGTGACAGTGGAAAGGCCTGCCGGCGCACTGCGCCGGACAGCGCCGCGTCGCCGTGCATCTCGCCCTCGATCTCGAGTTCGGGCGCGACCTTTTCGATGAGGGCGAGCGCCGCGCGCATCTTCTGCGCTGTCGGCGTGTTCTCCGTACCGAAGCTCGAGTGTGACAGCAAGGCAATCTTCGGCGTCATGCCGAAGCGCCGCACTTCCTCCGCCGCCAGCACCGTCATTTCAGCGAGCTGCGCGGCGCTCGGATCGAAATTCACATAGGTATCGCAAATGAACACCGTGCGTTGCGGCAGCATCAGCAGATTCATCGCGTAATAATTGTTGACCCCGGAACGCCGCCCTATGACCTCGTCGATATAGCGCAGATGGATGTCATAACGCCCGAAGGTGCCGCACAACATGCCGTCGGCGGCGCCCAGACGCACCGTCATCGCGCCAATCAGGGTGTTGCGCCGGTGCATCTCGGCTTTGGCGTATTCCTGCGACACGCCGCGCCGCGCCGCGAGCCGGTAGTACTCCTGCCAGTATTCGCGATAACGCTCGTCCTGGTCAGGATTGATCAACTCGAAATCGACACCCGGCTTCAAGCGCAGGCCGAAGCGCTCGATGCGGCGCTCGATGACCGCGGGACGGCCGACCAGGATGGGAAACGCGAGCTTTTCGTCGACCACCACCTGCACCGCGCGCAGAACGCGCTCGTCCTCGCCTTCCGCATAAACGATGCGCCGCTGCTTGCATTCCTTGGATGCCGCGAACAGCGGCTTCATGATCATGCCGGAGTGATAAACGAACTGCTGCAGCGAATCGCGGTAGGCGTCGAAGTCCTTGATCGGCCGCGTCGCGACACCGCTGTCCATCGCGGCCTTGGCCACGGCCGGCGCGATTTTGACGATCAGGCGCGGATCGAAGGGCCGCGGAATCAGGTAATCCGGGCCGAAAGAAAGATGCTGTTCGCCGTACGCCATCGCCACGATGTCGGACTGCTCGGCCTGCGCGAGTGCGGCGATCGCCTTGATGGCGGCCAGTTCCATTTCCGTGTTGATGGTGGTGGCGCCGACATCGAGCGCGCCGCGAAACACGAAAGGAAAACACAAAACATTATTGACCTGGTTCGGATAGTCCGAGCGGCCGGTCGCCATCACCACGTCGGGTTTCGCCAGTTTGGCGAGCGCGGGCAGGATTTCCGGCTCTGGGTTGGCCAGCGCGAGTATCAGCGGCCGGTCGGCCATCTTTTTGACCATCTCCGGTTTGAGGACGCCGCCGGCAGAAAGCCCCAGGAACACGTCGGCGCCGGCGATCACTTCGCCGAGCGTGCGCGCCTTGGTGTCGATCGCGTACTGCGCCTTGTCCGGGTCCATCTCTTCCTTGCGGCCCTTGTAGACGACACCCTTGATATCCGTGACGGTGATGTGTTCCTTGGGCAGGCCCAGCTTGACCAGCAGGTCGAGGCAAGCAAGTGCTGCGGCCCCGGCGCCCGACACCACCAGCTTGATCGCGGCAATGTCCTTGCCGACGACTTTCAAACCGTTGATGAACGCGGCGCACACGGTAATCGCCGTGCCGTGCTGGTCGTCGTGGAATACCGGGATGCGGCAGCGCTCGCGCAGTTTGCGCTCGACGATGAAACACTCGGGCGCCTTGATGTCTTCGAGGTTGATGCCGCCGAACGTCGGCTCCAGGCTGGCGATGATATCGACCAGCTTGTCGGGATCGCGCTCGTTGATTTCGATGTCGAACACGTCGATGCCGGCGAATTTCTTGAACAATACCGCCTTGCCTTCCATCACCGGCTTGGCGGCGAGCGGCCCGATATTGCCGAGCCCCAGCACCGCAGTCCCGTTCGTAATCACGCCGACGAGGTTGCCGCGCGAAGTCATGTTGCGTGCTTCGGCGGGGTCGGCGACGATCAGTTCGCAGGCGGCCGCAACGCCCGGCGTATAGGCGAGCGACAGATCGTGCTGGTTGAGCAGGCCCTTGGTCGGCGTTACCGAAATCTTGCCCGGGGTGGGCAGACGGTGGTAATCGAGCGCGCTTTTTCGCAGTTGATCGTCCATGGGAACGCAGGCGGTTTTGAGGGGGGTGATTATAACCCAGCGCTTTGGAAAATCCGGAGCGGCGCTCCGTGCTACCCGCTACGCCGCGCGCGCTTTTGTGCTATTTTCACGCCTCCACCGCTTTTCCTGCCGCGCGCCGCACACCCATGGATATCTCGCCCAGCGTACGCACCGAACTCTACCCGCCGCTCGAACCGTTCAACGCCGGCCGGCTCGCGCTCGACCGCATCCATACGATGTACTGGGAAGAATCGGGCAATCCGCATGGCGTGCCGGTGGTGTTTTTGCACGGCGGCCCCGGCGCCGGCAGCGCGCCCAACCACCGGCGCTTTTTCGATCCCGCGCACTATCGCATCGTAATTTACGATCAACGCGGCGCCGGACGCTCGACGCCGCTCGGCGAAGTGCGCGAAAACACCACGCCACTGCTGATCGCCGACATCGAACGCCTGCGCCAGCACCTGGACATAGAACAATGGCTGGTATTTGGCGGCTCGTGGGGCTCCACACTCGCGTTGGCGTACGGCGAAGCGCATCCCGCGCGCTGCCTGGGTTTCGTGCTGCGCGGCATCTTCCTGTGCCGGCCAAGCGAAATCGACTGGTTCCTGTACGGCCTCAGGAACATTTTTCCGGAAGCGTGGCAGAAGTTCACGTCGCCGCTGCCCGCGAGCGAACGCGGCGACCTGCTCAGCGCCTACTATCAGCGCCTGATGGACCCGGACCCGGCGGTGCACATGCCGGCGGCGCGCGCCTGGGGCGTATACGAAGGCTCGTGCTCGACGCTGCTGCCGAGCCCCGACACCGTTGCCCACTTCGCGAGCGACGTGGTGGCGCTCGGGCTCGCGCGCATGGAAGCGCATTACTTCCGGCACGATATTTTTCTGCCCGCAAATTCGCTGCTCGACAACATCGGCCGCATACGGCACATTCCGGCGGTGATCGTGCAGGGCCGCTATGATGCGGTTTGCCCCGTCGTCAGCGCGCACGACCTGCACCACGCCTGGCCGGAAGCCGATTACATCATCGTGCCCGACGCCGGCCATTCGGCGTGGGAGCCCGGCATCTGCACGGAACTGGTGAGGGCGATGGAAAGATTCAAAAGCAGTCCACGGCCGCTGCAATAACAACGCTGCAATACCAATTACGGCTGGTGACACGACAAAGCTTACCGGCAACATGAAGAGGGGAATCCATTGCGTCTCGTAACATTCACTCCGCGGCCACATGGCCCGCAACACCTGGGCCTGGTGCGCGACGGCAAGGAAGTGGTTGACCTCAAGGGCATAGGCGGCGAGCCGCCCTTCGACCCCGCCGATATGATTTCGCTGGTCGCCGCGGGCGCGAAAGCGCGCCCGCACGTGCAGGAGATGCCGGCGCATCCGGCCTTTTTCTCCAAAGCACCGACGTCCGTGAACGGGCCCTATGCCGACGTACCCGCGCATAAAGGCGTAACCGAAAAACTCGACTGGGAGGTCGAGCTCGGCCTCATCATCGGCAAAGGCGGCTGCAATATCAGGGAAGCCGACGCGCTGTCGCATATCTTTGGCTATACCGTGGTCAACGACGTGTCGGCGCGCGACGTGCAGCGCCAGCACGGTCAACAGTGGTTCAAAGGCAAAAGCCTCGACGGCCATTGCCCGATGGGCCCGTGGATCGCCACCGCCGACGAAATCGCCAACCCGCAGGAGCTCGATATCGAGTGCCGCGTGAACGGCGTGATCAATCAAAAGTCGAACACGCGCCAGATGTATTTCAAGATCCCGCGCTTTCTCGCCGAGCTGTCTGCCGGGCTCACGCTGGAACCGGGCGACATCATCTTCTCCGGCAC
>JAIOOZ010000024.1 GCA_021414185.1 Betaproteobacteria bacterium | reverse complement strand
CCGCAAGCGGATGCCCCTTGGGCATGATCACGCTGCGACGGATAACTCCGCTCGGCAGCAGGACGAGTGAGGGATGCGCACCGGTGACGTCCGTGCTGATGCCGACATCGGCTTCGTTCGTTTCGATCAGCCTCGGCACATCGTCAGGGTCGGCCTGCAGCAGGTGGAGTTGGACTTCGGGATAACGTTTGGTGAATGCCTTCACCGGCGCCAACAGCGTGTAGCGGGCGTGCAAATGGCTGGTCGCCAGCGCGAGTCTGCCGCCGCGTACGTTGCGCAGATCCTCCGCGATCATCCTGATGTTGTCGGCCTCGGTGAGCATGCGCCGCGCCGCTGCGAGTATCGCCTGCCCCGCTTCGGTAAATGCCAGCACGCGGTTCTTGCGCCGCACCAGCAATTCGACGCCGAGCTCGCGTTCGAGCTGCTGGAGCTGGCGGCTGATGCCGGGCTGCGAGGTATGCATTGCAAGCGCCGCACTCGACATATTGAGCGACTGGCGCGCGATCTCGCGCAAAAACCTCAACTGCTTTAGCGTCATATCTTCACTATACAATAACTATATAGCGATATACACTTTTAGTATTTTATTACATGGCTGGACGCTGTTACTCTTGCCGCCATTCCGGAACCGCCCGGCCTACCGATAAGGGATCCGCCATGTTGACCGCCACCCGTCCCAACCTCTCCATCAAGCGTATCGGCAAGCATCTTGGCGCCGAAATTTCAGGCGTCGACCTGTCCCAGCCGCTGGACGACGATACATTTGCGCACATCGCCGACGCATTCTTCGACAACGAAGTGGCGTTTTTCCGCAACCAGAAGATCACCCCCGCGCAGCAGGTCGCTTTCACGCGCCGTTTCGGGATCCTGGAACAGCACGTGCGCAAGGAAAGCCGCCTGCAGGGACATCCCGAAATTCTGGTCATATCCAATGTGCTCGACCAGCAAGGCAATGCCATCGGCTCGCAGGACGCGGGGCGTTTCTGGCATAGCGACCTGTCCTATAAGCACGAGCCCAGCATGTTGTCGGCACTCTATGCATTGGAAGTCCCGACCAAAGACGGCCGCGTTCTCGGCGACACCAGCTTCGCCAGCACCACTGCCGCGTACGAGGCACTGCCGGAAGACCTGAAAACGCGCCTGCAGGGACTGAAGAACGTGCACAGCTACCGCTACTACCGCAACAAGAACGCGCAGGCGCAAAAAGAAGAGCTCGCGCGCGGCGGCCGCGTGATCCAGGAGCACATGCCGACCGAAGAACAACTGATGACGGTGCCGGACGTCGAAACCCCGGTCGCACGGACCCACCCGGTGACCAAGCGCAAGGGGCTCTTCATCAACGAAGCCCATACGGCGGGGCTGGTCGGCGTGCCCAAAGCGGAAGGCGATGCGCTGCTCGCCGAACTTTACCAGCACATCATCAAACCCGAATTCGTCTACACGCACCACTGGCAGGCGGGCGATCTGCTGATGTGGGACAATTGCTCGGTGCAGCACAAAGCGACTTTCGATTACGATTTACCGCTGCGCCG
>JAIOOZ010000621.1 GCA_021414185.1 Betaproteobacteria bacterium | reverse complement strand
TATACGACAGGTATCGCGGCCACACAAAGCGCGGGCTTGCAGCAGAACCGCGGCACGATGTGCAAGTCCTTTCATGCCGGCAGGGCCGCCGCCAGTGGCGTGCTGTCCGCCCTTATGGCAGCGCGCGGATTCGACAGTGCGTCGGATATCCTCGACGGCAAACAGGGGTTCTGCCGTATCTATGGCGTGGAGAGCAAGCCCGCGGCGCTGACCGACATGCTGGGACGCCGCTGGGCGATTGAATCCAACGGACACAAACCTTACTCGTGCGCAATCGGATTGCATCCAGTAATCGACGCGATGATCGAGATCCGCGCCACCGCCGATCTCGATCCCGAAAAAATCACGCGCGTCGAACTGCGTGCGCACCCATATCTGTCGAAGTATCAGTTGCTGGACAACCCGGTCAACGGACTGCACGCCAAGTTCAGCGCGTATCACAGTGCTGCCGTGGCTCTGATCGATGGCGCCGCGGGCGTCGTTCAATTTACGGACGCGCGGGTCAGCGATCCCGCTGTCGCTGAACTGCGGCGCAAAGTTCACCTGACCCTGGACGACTCGCTCGGCATGGACCAGGCGTATGCGCGCATAGTGGCTGGTAACGTCGATTACGAGGCCACGATCGATCATGCGATGGGGAGCGTGGAAAACCCGATGACAGATGCGGCGATTCAAGCCAAATTCGATGCCAACGCCACGCCAGGGCTGGGCGCCGAGCGGACCCGGCGAGTGAGCGAATCCATCTGGAACCTGGAATCTTTACCCGACGTTCGTGACCTGGTCGCATTGTGCGCCTAGCGCTGTCGCGCGTTCGTTACTCAAGGAGTGAGCCCCATGATTAGGACGTCTCTTTTTATTTTTGCCGTAGCGTGCGCGACAGCGACGATGCCGCAGCTGGTTGCCGCGCAGTCGTACCCGGTCAAGCCGTTGCGCCTGATCGTGCCGTTCCCGCCGGGTGGCGGCTCAGACGCAGTCGCGCGCCATGTAGCGACCGACTTGGGCACTGCGTTGGGTCAGCAGGTCGTGATAGAAAACCGGTCCGGTGCACAAGGCAGCGTGGGCGCGGCCGCCGCAGCTAAAGCACCGCCTGATGGATATACGATTCTCTTGTCCTTTGTCGGCACGCTCGCAATGAACCCGTGGATTTACAAGGAAACGGGCTACGATCCGCTCAAGGATTTTTCGCACATCACGCTCGCGACGTCGCAGCCGCCGCTGGTGGTGGTCAATCCGCGTGTGCCAGCGTCCAATCTCAAGGAATTGGCCGCGCTTGCAAGGACCCGGCCCGACCGCCTGAGCTACGCATCGAGTTCGTCATCCGGGCAACTCACCGGAGAATTATTCAAGCTACTCAGCAACACGAAGATCGTGCATGTCCCGTACAAGGGCGGCGGCCCCGCGATGATAGACGTAGTGGGAGGACATGTGGATCTGATGTTCGCGAGCCCCCCCTCGTCCATGCCCATGGTGAAGGCAGGCAAGCTGCGCGCGATCGCAGTGGCGGGGCCCAAGCGACTCGCGACTCTTCCCGAAGTTATGACCGCGCAGGAGTCCGGTTTTGCCAACTTCGAAGTCAATGGCTGGTATGGATTTGCCGCACCGGCCAACACGCCGCGTGAAATCATCGCCAAGCTCAATACGGAGATTGCCCGCGTGCTCGCTTCCCCGACGGTCAGAGACAGGCTGATGGCCGAAGGCCTGGAGCCTAAGTCCAACTCTCCCGAGGAAATGACAAACTACGTGCGTGCCGAGTACGAAAGGTGGGGCAAAGTCGTCAAGGCTGCGCGCCTCAATCCGGAGTGAATAAAATTTGGCAGTCAACCAGCAGGCAACAACCGGCTTAATGGAGGAATAGATGGACGAAACACGTACCCTGGCAAAATTCGTCGCGGCGGCGGATTACGGGCAGCTCCCGGATCACGTCGTTCAACATGCGAAGAATCTCATTCTCGATCATTTTGCGGTCTCCCTGTTCGCTTCGAAAACAGTCTGGGGCCGCATCGCCGTCAAATATGCACGCGAATTTTCCGCTATCGCCGAAGCCACAGTTTATGGCGAGCCGTGGCAAACCAGCGCCCAGCATGCCGCGCTCGTCAACGGGCTGTGCGCCCATGGTTATGAGCTCGACGACAGCTACGAGGGCGGCTACTGCCATCCGGGGGCGCCCACCATACCGGCTGCGCTCGCCGTCGCCGAAAAAGAGCAGGGCAGCGGGCGGGATTTTCTGCTCGGTGTAGTGATGGGTTATGAACTGATGGGCCGAATCAGCGCTGCGATCGGGCGGGAGGCGAACAAGCAGCACCATGCTACTGCACAGGTAGGCACCTTCGGCGCCGCCGCCGCCGCTGCAAAGATTATGAAACTGGACGCGGCAGCGGTCACCAACGCACTGGGAGTGGCCGGCAGTATGTCATCTGGCGTCATGGAGTTTGCCGACGATCCGAAAGGCACCATGGTAAAGCGGCTTTATGGTGGATGGCCGTCTCAAAGCGGTGTTGTCGCGGCGTGGCTCGCGCGCGAAGGCTTTACGGGTCCTTCGACCATTGTCGAGGGCCGCATGGGTTTTTTGCGCGGCATCACCCCTAATTTTAATCTGGCGGGCGTGACGGCCAATTTAGGGGAGGACTATCACATCATGCGCGCGGTCTTTAAACCTTACGCGAGTTGCCGCGCATTTCATCCTTTGATCGAGGCGATTGCGGAGTTGAAAAAAGAACATGGAGTTACAGCGCGCAATATTCGCAGCCTCAAAGTTGGCGCGCGGGAGAGCATTCTCAACTATCAGATGGAACGTGAGCCGAAGTCGATTATGTCGGCGCAGTACAGCATGCCATTCACGGCGGCTCTCGCATTCTATAAAGACCTTGCCGACCCGCGATCATTCGACGAGCAGGTTCTCTCCAACCCCGAGGTATTGGCGACGGCGCGGCAAGTGGAAGGTTACCTCGACGACGAGGTCAATGCTTTCCCGCGGTATGGCGCGCGCATCACCGCAGAGATGCAGGACGGCAAAAAAGCCACGGTTACGGCATGGGATCACAGGGGTACTCCCGCCAAGCCTTTCAACCGCACGGATATCACCTCCCGCTTTCACATGGTTACTGCGGGCATTATCGACACCGCGGCCGCGGAGCGTATTATCAGCGCCGTCGACCGGCTGGATGCCGGCGGCGCCGAAAATCTCAAGTCGCTTTCGGCGGCGTTAAGGTTGTCGGCCTAGTCTATGTGTCGCAGAGACGGATAAATTCAACGCTTAGGCCGGGGTATATCTGGCGCGCGCGGACAGAACTTCAGGACAGTTCATGTGCGCGCGCGCTTTGTCCTTCACGCCTTACATCCTATATACGCGGCCGCCTTCCACGCGCACCCTGTCGCCGGTGCGCATGTCTCTGATGTCGTCCTGGCGAACGGTTTCGGTGGCGCCGTTTTCATAGCGCACGGTCACGCGGAAGGTTTCGTTGGCGCCTCGGGTGCGCTGCTGCACCTGGTTGCCCGCGACCGCGCCGCCGACACCGCCGACGATGGTGGCCGCCGTCTGGCCGCTGCCGCCGCCGATCTGGTGGCCGATCAGGCCGCCGGCTATGCCGCCAATGATGGTGCCGGCGATATTGTTGGTGTCGCCTTTCTTGATGATCTCGATGCGGTCCACCACCCCTTGACGGTACGCGGGGGTGTTGTACGAGGTCGACTGCATTTCCGCGCAGCCGCCCAGCAGAATGGCGATGGCGACGATGCCAGTTCCTATCCAGCGAATGCTTTTCATTTTGAACTCCTCTTGTATAAAAACGGGTGCTGCCTGATCCCTAGCTGATCGAATTTCTGCGCGGGCAAGTCGTTTAGACCTGTTTGAGGGTTGCCGGTTCGGTCAAACGTCACCTCTTGTGCTCGAAGGTGTTCGCCACGGCCCGTACCCCGGCACGCGCGACATCGGAGGCGGCGCCGACTACGTTGGCGCCCACTTTCACCGTGGTGGCGGCGACCGTGACCGCGGTATCCGCGACTGTCGTTATGGCGCAGCCGCCTGATAGGCAGGCGGGCAGTGCGGCGGGAACTGCAATAAGAAGTCGACGTAAATTCGCGGTAATCAACTGCAGCCTCCTTGTCTGGCGGCAAGATCGCCGCCCGCATCCATGGCATGGAAGTTACGCGCAGCAGGCTGCGCGCCGCCAGAGGATTTACAAGGGGTTACACGGATTTACAAATGCTCACAACGCTTGCGCGAAGCTTACTGCTGGGCGCATGGGAACGTTGGCGATGAGCGGGCGGAATTCGCCCCATCACCTCTGCGGGTTAAACATTCAATCAGCCCCGTTTCTTCGCGGCATATGCTGCGAAAACGCTCAGCGCTCGATGACCTGCGCCAGGTCCGATTGCCGCATCGTCTTCACGTTGCCGACCCGGTCCCAGTACACATATAAGTCGGTACCCGGCACGGCCTGCGGCTGGGTCATGGTGACTTCCATGCGGCCATTGGTAGTCGAAACAATGTACTGTTTATTGGTGGAACAGCCCGCCATTGCTGCGACGAATGCCGCCATAAGCAGAGTTGACGTTACGCGATTCATTTTTGCCTCCTGTGTTGAAGGGTTGCTGACGGCAGAAGGGCGCGATCCTGACAATGCGCCCGCAGTCTGTCTTTTTAGCGCAGACCGGGTGTCCCGTATGTACGTTACCGCACGCAACCTCTGGCGGGCGGGCGCTTACACTGGCCGGTGTTCAAGGAAGGAGCCGTCAAATGAGCATGCGGGCAGCAAACGATGCCAAGCCGCTTTCCAGCGAAGTCGCGGCTTTGGCGCAGGCGCATTGGGGACGTTTCCTGGTCCAGGGCGCGCTCATGATCGCGCTCGGCGTGCTGGCCGCCGCTCTGCCGGTATTCACGACGCTGGCAGTTGAAATCCTGATCGGCTGGTTGCTGATCATCGGTGGCGTCTGGCGCGTCGTTGCGCTCGCCCGTTCGTCCCGCATGCCCGGTTTCGGCTGGTCGCTGGCCATGTCCATAGTCGCGATTGCATTGGGGGCGATGCTGGTGGCGATGCCGCTGGCGGGCATGCTCACTCTGACCATGCTGCTGGTGACATATCTCGTGCTGGAGGCCGTCGCCAAGATGTTGTTCGCGCTCGATCTGCGCCGGCACTCGCACGGCTGGCGCTGGGCGTTCGCCACCGGTATTCTCGATCTGGTTCTCGCCGTATTTATTTTTGCCGGCTGGCCGAGTACCGCGGCGTGGGCGATTGGGCTCCTGGTCGCCATCAACATGATTTTTTTCGGCATCGCGCTGGTGGCGATCGCGTTGGCGGCGCGCGGCCCGCAGGCATAAGCGGGACGCGCGAGCCAGGCTGAGTTTTACCGCGATTGAATTCGCGCCGTGCGGGATTGTGCCGGAATCCGCCGGCGCCACCGCCGTGGAATCTGGCGCTACAATATGCGCATCCATTCCCGGGGTCTTCCAGATGCAAATGAAGCGGATTGTCCGCGCCGTAGCGTGGGCCGTAGCGTGCGCGTTGTACGTCGCCGGCGCTTGGGGGCAAGCGTATCCAACGCGTGCAATACGCTTCGTGGTGCCGACGGCACCCGGCGGCGGGCCGGACGTCATCGCGCGCTTTCTTACGCCCAAACTTACCGAAATACTCGGCCAGCAGGTGGTGGTCGATAACCGCGCCGGCGCCAATGCGCTGATCGGCGCCGACGTCGTGGCGAAAGCACCGGCCGACGGCTACACGTGGCTGTTCGGTACCGGGCAGAACACCGTCAACCCCAGCATATTGAAATCGATGCCGCACGACATCATCAAGGATTTCGCGCCGGTCAGCCTGGTGTTTCAGGCCCCGTACTTTTTGCTCGTGCATCCGGCGGTCCCCGCGAAATCGGTGAAGGAATTCATCGCGTTCGCCAAAGCGAACCCGAACAAACTCAACGTCGGTTCGGGCGGCATCGGCAGCGCGGCGCATTTGTCTGCCGAACTGCTGCAGGTCATGACCGGTATTAAAATGGTGCACGTACCATACAAGGGCGTCGGCATTGCCTTGGCCGATCTGGTCGGTGGCCATATTGACCTGATGTTTCCCGCGCTCGCCAGCGGGCTGCCGTACCACAAGTCGGGCCGCTTGCGCGGGTTGGGCATCACGAGTCCGCGCCGCCATCCTTCGGCGCCCGACGTGCCGGCGATCGCTGAAACCGTGCCCAAATTCGAGGCGCGGTCCTGGATAGGTGTGCTCGTTCCCGCTGGCACGCCGCGCGAAATCGTCAACCGTTTGAACTCCGTGTTTGTAAAGCTCGTCAACACGCCCGAGGTCAGGGAGCAGTTGATCGCCCAGGGCGTCGATCCCGAAACCAACACGCCGGATGAATTTGCAGTGTTTCTTCGCAACGAAGTCAGCCGCGCCGCGCAGGTCGTCAAAGCGGCGGGCATCAAACCGGAGTGAACAACGCCATGCCCCAATCAGCCGTCAAAAAGAATGTTGCCGCGCCCACCGAAATCAGCCGCGACCTCGCGCAGCACATTGCCGGACTGCGCTACGAGGATTTGCCGGATTACGCCGTGCGCGCGGCCAAGCAGTTCATGCTCGACACGCTGGCCGTCGCGTGGGCCGGCTCGAACTCACCCGGCTGCGCCGAGGCGCACGCGATGCTCGCCGATGAAGGCGGCCGCGCGGA
>JAIOOZ010000023.1 GCA_021414185.1 Betaproteobacteria bacterium | reverse complement strand
CGCAACGACGACATGTTCGTGTGCGGCGGCGAAAATATTTTTCCAATTGAGGTTGAATCGTTGCTGGAACGACATCAGGCCGTGCAACAGGCCGTGGTGCTGCCGTTCGAGCACGAAATGAAAGGCCAGGTGCCGTACGCGTTCGTTGTGCTGCGCGCCGGCCAAATTGCCAGCGAGGAAGACCTGAAAGCCTACGCGCTGGCCAATGGCCCTGCTTTCCGCCATCCGCGCCGCGTCTTTTTTCTCGAACGCATGCCGCTTGCCGGCACCAACAAAATCGACCAGCCATTTCTGCGCCGGCTGGTTACCGAACAAGTATCTGAAAAGCCGACCACCGGAGCAAATCATGGCTGAAGCAATGACCATCGAGAAACTGCAGCAAATTATTTCGCGTGGACCGTTCAACCAATGGCTGAATTTCACGATCCTGAAAATCGACGCCGACGGCATCGAAATCAAGGCCACATGGCGCGAGGAATGGGTGGTGAATCCGGAACGCCGCTACACGCACGGCGGCATCCTCGCCGCCATCGTCGACGTGGCCGCCGATTATGCGATCGCCGCCCAGCTCGGGCGCCCGGTACCGACCATCGACATCCGCGTCGATTATCACAAGGCCGCCATGCCCGGCGACCTCATTGCCAAAGCCAAAGTCGTGCGCAGCGGCAGCCAGTATTCGACCGCGGAAGCCTACGTCTACGACAAGGAAGGCGCGCTGGTCGCCAGCGGGCGCGGCACCTACTTCACCGCACCACCAAAAGTTTAAAACTGGTTATGAGCAATGAGTAATACGTGACAAACCACTTTCCCATCACCCATTGCCCATTCCCCATCACCGATCTGTCATGACTGAAACCACCGTCACCAAACCGCCGCGAGCAACGCCGCGCCGCATCCGCTACGACCTGCTCGGTCAGCGGCTGGCGCTCCTCGGCCTGGTGATCGGCGCCTGGTGGCTTTATTCGCTGGGCGAACCCCATTTCAAGTTCCCGGGACCGCCGCGCGTATACGAAGCGTTCAAGGTGATACTCGGCAACGGCGACTTGTGGCGCAATCTCAGCATTACGCTTGAACGGGTTTGCATAGGCTTCGTCCTGGCCACTATCGTCAGCGTGCCTTTCGGCATCATGCTCGGCGCCATCCGCCGGCTCGGCGAGTTCTTCGAGCCGGTGCTGCCGGTGCTGAACACCGTGTCGTCGGCGATCTGGGCGATCTTCGCCATCATCTGGTTCGGCATCTCCGAAAGCACTATCATCTTCGTCGTCTTCATGACTGCGATGCCGCTCATCATCACCAACGTGTGGCAGGGCACGCGCAGCGTCAATGCAGATTTTATTGAGCTCGCGCATACGCTGCGCATGCCGAGCTGGAAAGTAATGACCAAGATTTACCTGCCGACCATCCTGCCCTACTTTTTTTCCGGCGCGCGGCTGGCGTTTGGCTTCGGCTGGCGCGTGAGCCTCGTCGCCGAAACACTGGGCGCTTCGAGCGGCATCGGCTACCGCTTGCGCCAAGCCGCCGACCTGATCCAAACCGACCAGGTGTTCGCGTGGACCATCACCATGATCGCGATGATGGCCACGCTCGAAATGGGCGTATTGAAACCGCTCGAGAACCATTTGTTCCGCTGGCGCAAGGAAGCGGAGCAGCAATGACCATCAAACTCTTCACGGATCGAACATGAAAGACGAAAAATTCCGCCCGTTTCTGGACCGTCTGCGCCAGGAGCGCGAGCTGACCGACATCAGGCAGCCGGTCGATATCCGGCATATTGCGACCCTCGTCGATCAATCCGACCAGGCGCTCTTTTTCCACAACGTAATCGGCTACGACATGCCGGTGGTGTCCGGCATCATACGCACGCAAAAACGCGCGGCTCTCGGCATGGGTGTGACGAATTACAATGAAATCGAAGCGAAGCTCGAACAAGGCATTACCAAACCGATCGCACCCCGCTACGTCGAATCCGCACCGCACAAGCAGGTGATACAGCTGGGCGACGACGTCGATCTCTTCAAGCTGCCGGTGCCGATGTCGTCGATCTACGACGGCGGCCCCATGATCACTGCCGGCGTCGTCATCGCCAAAGATCCGGAATTCGGCATCAACTCCGGCATGTACCGCTTCATGGTGCAGGAAAAAAACCTCACCGGCATCGACATCGTCACGCCGAACAATATGCGACTGTTCGCGCAGCGCGCGTTTGAAGCAGGCAAACCATGCCCGATTTCAATCTCAATTGGCACCCATCCTTACGAGATTATGGGTTCGGGCTTTCGCGCGCCGCTCGGCGTGGACGAGATGGGCATCGCGGGCGGATTGCGCGGCGCACCGGTCGAACTCTCGACCTGCGAAACCATCGACATGCCGTGCATCGCCGACGCTGAAATCGTGCTGGAAGCAGAGATACTGCCGACCGGATGGGTCTATCCCGAAGGACGTTTCGGCGAATTCACGCGCCTGATGGGCGGCCTGCACTGGAACCCGCTGGTGCGCGTCAAAGCCATCACCATGCGGCGCGACGCCATTTACTACGCCCTGCATATGCCGTGGGAAAACACCTGGCTCGCCGCCCCTACCCGCTACACCGCGATCCGCCGCGCGCTCAAGACGGCCGGCGTGCAATGCAAGGACATCAATGTCACGCTTGGCGGCTGCGCGTTCTGGCACGCGGTGATTTCAATCAAGAAACAGTCCGGCGAAGGCAAGAACGCTTTGCTCGCAGCACTTTCGGTGATGGATTTGAAACATGTCGTCGTCGTCGATGACGACATCGATGTCTGGAACGCGATGGATGTCGAGTGGGCGATTGCCACCCGCGTGCAGGGCGACCGCGACGTATTCATCATTCCGGGCGCGCGCGCCAAACCGCTCGACCCCAGTCTTGCCGTCATGCCGCCCGGCGTGGTGCCGACCGGCGCCAAGGTCGGCATCGACGCCACCATAGGCGAAGGCATCCCGAAGGAACGCTTTGAGCGCATCGCCTACGCATACGCAGACCGCGCAAAGATTGCCGATTACATGGGAGGCAAAGCCGATGCGGTGCCTTCCACAGTGAATGCCGGCCCCAAGCATATCGACGCCGCAGCCGCCAAAATTCTGACCTTGATCGACAAAACACCGCTCTACTACCAGGATGTCGCGGCGCAGCTTGCTGAATACGACTTCCAGACCGTGGCGCGCGCGCTCGGCAAATTGCACGCCGAAGAAAAACTGTGGCAGGATCCGCGCGGCCGCCTGTGCTTGCGCGGATCCGCTTTCGCAGCGCAGGCGCCCGCCAAGCGCACATGATGAACGACACCGCGACCATTGCACCGGCATCCGCCGACGATTGCAATGATGCCGGCGCGATTACGCTTACTGCGATCAGCAAATGGTTTGATACTGCCGACGCTGGACCGCTCACGGTATTGCAGGACATTAATCTCGCGGTGCCCGCGCATTCCATATTCGCCATCCTCGGCGCTTCAGGCTGCGGCAAGAGCACTCTGCTCAACATCATTTCCGGAATATTGACTCCGGACCGCGGCAATGTCTGTTTCGGCGGCGTGCGCGCGCGCGATTTCGCCAACTGGCGCAGCATCAGTTACATGTTCCAGGAAGACCGCCTCCTGCCGTGGCGCACCGCGCGCGCCAACATCGAATTCAGCCTCGAAGCGGGCGACATGCCGCGCGCGGAACGGCGTGAGCGTGCGGTCGAAGCGCTGCGCCTGGTCAAACTGACTGGTTTCGAGGAAGCGTTTCCGCATCAACTGTCGGGCGGCATGCGCTCGCGCGTCGCCCTCGCGCGCAGCCTGGTCACCGACCCCGCCATCCTGCTGATGGACGAGCCGTTCTCGCGGCTCGATGCGCAGACCCGCGCGCAAATGCACGACGAGCTGCTGCATATCCAGTCCATCAAGCAAATGACCATAGTATTCGTCACCCACGACGTCGAAGAAGCAGTGGTGCTTGCCGACGAGGTCGTGGTACTTGCTCCCCGCCCCGGCCGCGTGCGCGAAATCGTGTCGATTGCCTGCGCCCGGCCGCGCGACCCGACAGACCCGCAGGCGATACAGTACATCCAGCGCCTGCGCGCTCTCATTTGATCTGCGGGCTGTCCGTGTTTATGGTAATTTCAAAGACTCTGCCCGCCTGCCCAAACGCCCCTTTAACCTCATCAAGGAGCTCAACTTGAAATCGCTATCCCTATTGCGCTTCTTGCTCGGCCTCATTTGCGTGGTCTGCCTCGCGACTTCCAACGCCGCCCTGGCGCAAAAAATCAGGGTCGGTTACTGGTCGAGCGGCCTGAGCCTCGGCCAGGGCGCGGTGATGGAGTCGCAGAAGTTCCTCGAAAAAGAAGGCCTGGAAGTCGAATGGGTCAAATTCTCCGACGTCAATCAACCGTTGCGCGCGGTCGCGCTCAACACCATAGACCTCGCGTTCGCTGCGCCGTCAGCGGGCGCCATGGCGATTATCGCCGAAGGCGCACCCGTCAAAATCGTGCTCAACACGCACATCGCCGAAGTGCAGTTCGTCGTGCTCGACGAGTCTCCCATCAAATCGATGACCGACATCAAAGGCAAAAAGATCGGCATGTCGCCGCCCGGCAGCGCGACCCATTCGCTAGGCACCGCGCTGCTGGAATTCAACCACGGACTGAAGCTCAGCGACTATACGGCAGTGCCCGGCACCGAAGGCGTGCTGGCGCAGTTCCTCGCGCAAAAGCAGATCGACGTTGCCGCGGTGCGCTCGACGACCGTTGCGCAAATGAACGAGCTCAAGCTGCGCCGGCTCGGCAATTACACCGATGAATGGAAAAAACTCACCAAAACCAACTCGCCGCCCATCCTCGCCGTGACGATCGTGCACAGCGACTACCTCGCGAAAAATCCGGACGCCGTTGCGAAATTCATTGCGGCGCTGCGCAAGGTCAACGAGTTCGGCTCGAAGAACAAAGCGGCGGTGGCCGAAGTCCTGCAGAAAGCCGCCAACATGCCGGCCGACGACTCGCGCGCTTATGCCGCGGAATGGGACAAGATATACATGGCCGCGTTCGAACCATCAGACATCGCGACGCTCAAGCGCCAGGCAGGTATTTTCAAGGCCGCCGGCTCGCTCAAGCAGGACCCGGTCGAGGCCGGGTTCTCAACCGATGCTTACGAACGTTCCAAAAAAATCAAGTAATTGCAGCAGGCAACGCGGTTGAACCGTAACCATAAAAGGACGGCCGCTTTTTTAAACCGGAGTGAGGATTCAATCAGGAATCCCCGCAAATGAATATTTTTCGCAAGCAATTGCAAGGCAAGTCCGGCGCGCGTTTGAGCGGCGCGCTGATCGTTCTGGCAGTCGCAGCCAGCCACGCCGCCGCGGCCGATTTTCCAACCCGGCCGATCCGCTTCGTGGTACCGTTCGCCGCGGGCGGCACCTCTGACATCATCGGCCGCATCCTGTCGGCGCGCATGCAGGAAGGCCTCGGACAATCGCTGGTCGTCGATAACCGCGGCGGCGCCGGCGGCTCTATCGGCACCGACATCGTCGCCAAGGCCAATGCTGACGGCTATACACTGGTACTAGGCAGCAATGGTACGCATGCGATCGTGCCCTATCTCTACAAGAGCCTGCCGTACGACCCGATCAAGGATTTCACGCCGGTCAGCATGGTGGTGGTTACGCCGACGCTGCTCGCAGCGACTCCAGACCTGCCGGTTAAAACGGTGAAGGACCTGATTACGCTGGCCCGCGCCAAACCGGGTGCGCTTGCATACGGATCGTCAGGCGTAGGCAGCACCACGCATATCGCGGGCGAGATGCTGGCAACCATGGCCGGCATCCAGCTGAATCACGTTCCCTACAAGAGCGCTTCCGCCGCTTATCCCGATGTGTTTTCAGGACGCGTCGCGTTGATCTTCGACACCGTACTGTCGATGATGCAGCACATCAAGGCTGAGCGCGTACGGCCGCTGGCGGTGACCAACCCGGCGCGCACCTATACCCTGCCCAATGTGCCAACCATGAGCGAAGCTGGCGTTCCGGGCTATGCAATGACGCTGTGGATCGCCATCTATGCACCGGCGGGGACACCGGCGCCCGTCGTCGCCAAGCTGAACAGGGAAGTACAGCGCGCGCTCAGCCTGCCGGACGTGCGCGAGCAAATGACTCTGCAGGGCGCGGAAGTCGCGGTAGGCTCGCCCGCCGATCTGCTGGCGGCGACGCAAAGCGATTTGAAGAAAATGGGCGAACTCGTCAAAACGGCGAAAATCGTGCCGCAGTAAATGGAGATACAGCCATGACCCAGGCAGTTGCAGCGCGCGCGTTGCCCGAAATTCTGCAGTGGCCGGCAGAAGGTATTACGCGCGTGCCCATGCAGGTCTTTTCCGATCCCGAGATTTACGCCTGGGAGCAGGACCTGATATTCCGCGGTCCGACTTGGAGCTTCCTGTGCCTGGAAATCGAGATTCCGGACGCCGGCGATTACATCACCACGCGCATCGGCGACAGCCCGATCATCGCCGTGCGCCGCGCCGATGGCGGCATCAACGCGCTGGTCAATCGCTGCGTGCACAAAGGCTCCATCATCTGCTACCAGGCAAAAGGCAAGCGTACTCGCACGCACAATTTCGTGTGTCCTTATCACAACTGGATATATGATTTCGACGGCAACCTGACCAGCATCGCCTTCGAAAAAGGCATCCAGCAAAAAGGCGGCATGCCGGCGGATTTCGACAAGACGCAGCACAAACTCACCCGGCTCCGCGTCGAGACCATCAACGGCCTCGTCTTCGGAACTTTCTCCGATGCGACGCCGCCGCTGAAGGACTACCTCGGCCCGGTGATGGTCGAGCACATCGAGCGCACGCTGCACGGCAAGCCCAAGATCCTCGGCCGCTACAGTCAGTTCATGCACAACAACTGGAAGCTCTACGTCGAAAACAGCCGCGACAACTACCACCCCAGCCTGCTGCACGCGTTTTTCTCTACCTTCAAGCTGAACCGCCTGTCGGCTGAAGGCGGCACCCGTCAGGACGACAAAAGCTGGCATCACATCACGTTCACGAAGCGCTATACCGACAAGGGCGATGAAGCCTACGACTCGGGCATGATACGCGCGCAAAAAAACGATTACGGCCTCAAAGACCCGTCATTGATCGACCAGTGGATGGAATTCCCTGACCAGATCACCAATTCGATCCAGAGCATCTTCCCCGGGTTCGTGCTGCAGCAGGTCCTGAATTCTCTCGGCACGCGACAAGTTATCACCCATGGGCCCGGCAAATGCGAACTGGTGTGGACGCTGATCGGCCTTGAAGACGACACCGCGGAGCAGACCCAGGTGCGCGTCAAGCAATCAAACCTGGTCGGACCGGCGGGACTGGTGTCGATGGAAGACGGCGCGATCGGCGGCTTCGTGCAAAAAGGCATCGCCGGTGATCTCGACAAGCGCGCGATCATCGAAATGGGCGGCATCGGCGTCGGCGGCATGCCCACGCGCGCGACCGAGACTTCGGTGCGCGGTTTCTGGAAAGTTTATCGCGAGTTACTCAATGTCTAGCGCAGTCGCGGCAATCCCGGAATTGAAAGTGCCGGCCACGGTCAGCGCTGCAGTCGCGCGCCTGATGATGCAGTACGTGCACGCCATCGACAACGACCAGCTCGAGCACTGGCCGCAATGCTTCACCGAAAACTGCGTCTACCAGATCATCCCGCGCACCGCGCACGAGCAGGGACATCCAATCGGCGTGTGGCACTGCGACAACCGCGGCATGCTCGAAGACCGCGTCAGTTCCATCCGCGAAGTCAATGTCTACGAGCCGCACGTCTACCGCCACATCATCGGGCCGACGGAAATCCTCGAATTCACCGACGGTGCGTACCGTGCGCAGACCAGCTACATCGTCGTGCGCACCATGCATGACGGCGAAATGTCGGTGTTCAGCGCCGGCCGTTACGTCGATGAAATCGTCGTCGCGCAGGACCAGGCACTGCTGCGCCGGCGCATCGTCGTTACCGACTCGGCGCGTTTCGATACTCTGGTCGTCATTCCCATCTGAAAAACCCATGCCAAAACCCGCAAAACCCCGCACGTTCCACCTGCACGTCGAAAATAGCCGCAAGCGTCAGGCGCTTTTTCAGTTGACCGAACCGACCTACGCAGCCGCGGCAAAACGTCATCGTGCACTCGCCAAGCGGCTCAATGTCACCATCGGGTGGGACGGCGATATGCTCGACGAAGCATTGAAGACCGCGGACTTCATGATCAACTCCAGTCCGCCGCGCGAGCGCCTGCGCGAACGCGCGCCGCGCCTGCAATGGATACAGACCACCGGCGCCGGCGTCGACGGCCTCATGCCGCTCGACTGGCTGCCCGCCGACATCACGCTGACCAACAACAGCGGCGGCGCGCATGGGGACAAGGCCGAAGGCAGCTGCGCCATGGCGCTGTTGATGCTGCAGGCCCGTATGCCCGAAATCATCGCGAACCAGTCCGCCAAAAAATGGGAGCCGATATTTACAACCCCCATCGCCGGCAAAACCGTGGTCGTAGTCGGCTTCGGCGATCTCGGCAGCGCCGCAGGGCGCGCCGCGCACAAACTCGGGCTTAAGGTCATAGCCGTAACGCGCAGCGGCAAGGCCGGCAAACCAGCAGATACCGCATGCAAGGTCACGCGTATCGACACCGTCTTACCGAAAGCGGACTTCGTGATCGTCACGACCCCGCTGACGCCGGGCACGATGGGACTGTTCAACCGCGCCCGCCTCGACTTGCTCAAACCCACGGCGGGATTCATCAACATAGGCCGCTCGCCCATCGTCGACTACGAGGCGCTGCGTAACAAGCTCGAAAAAGGTGAAATCGCCGGCGCGGTGCTCGATGTGCACAGCCCGGAGCCGCTGCCTGCCGATTCGCCGCTGTGGACCACGCGCAATCTCATCATCACCCCGCACAACTCGTGCGACGACCCGCGCTATATGGATTTCCTGTGCGACGCGTGGTTCGCCAATTTCGCGCGCAAGCTCGCCGGCAAGCCGTTGACCAACCAGGTCGATCGGAAGCTGGGATATTGACCAAGCCGTGAGATCGCGAGAGCGGGAGCGCGAGAGAGCGTAAAATGCATGCGTCGGGAGTTCCCCCCGACCTCACGCCCTCACGACTTACGCTCTCACGGATCTACCATGCCTATTTTCCACATGATCGACGGCGCGCCGGACCCCGTGGCGCCATTCAGCCACGCCGTCGAGCAGGACGGCTGGGTGTTCGTCACCGGCCAGATGCCGTTCACCGGCACCGCCAACGACTCGCCCTACCCCGAAGGCATAGAAGCGCAGACGCGCCAGGTCATGGCCAACCTGAAGCGCGTGCTGGGCGGTTGCGGCTTGGGCCTGGAACACGTTTTGTCCGCGCGCATCTTCCTCACCCATTTCAAGGAAGACTATGAAAAGATGAATAAGACCTACGCTGAATATTTTGCCGCTGGCCGGCGCCCCGCCCGCACCTGTGTGGGCGTAAGCGGCCTCGCGCGCGACGCGCGCATCGAAATTGATTTCATTGCGCGACGCACTTAACACTTAATGACTCCCTCCGCCCTCGCCAAGCTCGCCGCGGCCCAGCCGCCGAAACCCGGTCAACTCAATCTCGATCACCTTGCGCATTTCGTGCCGCATATGGAAAACGCGGCGCCTGCGCTGGAAAAACTCGGCTTCACGCTGACGCCGTTCTCGGCGCAATCGCATCGACTCGAGCCGGGCGGCCCGCTGCTGCCCGCCGGCACCGGCAACCGTTGCGTCATGTTCAAACGCGGCTACATCGAATGCCTGACGCCAACCGGCGATACCCCGGTCGCCCATCAGTTGCGCACCGCGATCCAGCGCTACACGGGCGTTCACCTGATTGCGTTCGGCACTTCTGCACCCGACCTCGATCATGCGCGACTGGCACGCGAAGGTTTCACGCCGCTCGAACCGGTGGCATTGCAGCGCCAATTGAACACGCCGCACGGCGAAGATACGGCGCGCTTCACGGTCGTGCGCGTGCCGCCCGGCAGCATGGCCGAAGGCCGTATCCAGTACTGCCAGCACCATACGCCAGAATTTGTCTGGCAGCCGCAGTGGCTGCAGCACGCCAACCGCGCCACCGCGCTGACCGCGGTCATACTGTGCATGGAAAATCCCGGCGAAGCGGCGGCGCGTTACGCGCGGTTCACCGGGCTCAAAGCCAACGGCGAAGGCGACCGCTGGCATATCGATACCGCGCGCGGCCGCCTCCTGTTCAAATCGCCCGCCGTGGTCCGGCGCGTATTCAACGTCGAACCCGCGACATTGCCGTGGATCGTCGGCTACGCGCTGGCCAGCAACAATATGGAAGTCACGCGCAAACACATAGCCAGCCTCGATTTCGCGCACGGCGCGCTCGACGCCGAACGCTTCTACGTGGTGCCGCCTGCCAGCGTCGGCGGCATCATTGTGTTCGAACCCGCCAAAAGCGCGGGGCTCGAATTCGGCACCCCCGCCGTTTAGTCCTAAAACCATTAAAGCATCAGCCACAGAGGACACAGAGAGCACAGAGAAATTCAAAAACGCGACCAATCAGTTCCTGTAGTTTTGCTTTTCCTCTGTGTCCTCTGTGCCCTCTGTGGCTAAAGATTTAAAAAATGAACATTCCAAAATTTGATGAAACTTACGATGTAATCGTCGCCGGCTTCGGACTTGCCGGCGGCATCGCTGCTTTGAATGCATCGCAAGCCGGTGCTAAAACATTGCTGATAGAGAAATCGCCGGTGCCCGGCGGTTTGTCGATTTGCTCCTACGGTGCGGTGCGCAGCGCGCGCGACCCCGAGCAGGCATTCATTTATCTGAAGACGACCAACGACGGACGCACTCCGGACGACGTGCTGCGCGTGCTGGCCAACGGCATGTGCGAGGTTGAAACCTATGTGCGCGAACTCGGCAGGATCAACAACGCCGTGATCGTCAATTCCGTCGAGGAAAACACGCTGCGCGAAAAAAGCGGCGACCCTTACCGCCGCCAGATCCGCGCCAACTATCCGCTGCCCGGCACCGACACCTTCTATCACACCACCGTGATCGACATCCCGGGATTCGACGCCCCCAAAATTTATCCATGGGCGAACGGCGCACCGGGCGGCCCCAAGCTTTTCCGTATCGTGCACCAACATTTACTGAAGCAAGGCGTGGAAATCCGCCTCGCCACCCCCGCGCTGCGACTGATCGCCGATCCGGACACGCGCAAAGTGCTTGGCATCCGCGTTTCCACCAACGGCGTCGAACGCAATATCGAAGCGCGCCGCGGCGTCGTGCTGGCCTGCGGGGGCTTTGAGGGCAATGCCGACATGAAAGCGCAGTTCTTCGAGAGCAAACCGGTGTTGAATGCCGCCGCGCGCATGAACAACGGCGACGGCATCCGCATGGCCCAGCACCTGGGCGCCGCGCTCTGGCACATGTGGCATGTCCACGGCGCCTACGGTTTCAAACATACCGACGAAAATTACCCCTACGGCATCCGCGTCAAGCGCATGCCCGACTGGTTTCCCGGCGAACCTGACAAGGTCAACGTCAAGATGGCGTGGATACTCGTCGACCAGGCGGGCAAGCGTTTCATGTCCGAATACCAGCCCTACACCCAGGACACCGGCGTGCGGCAACTGCAGCACTTCGATTCGGTCACGCAGCGCTTCCCGCGCAATCCCTCGTTCCTGGTCTGCGACGAGGAAGGCCGCAAGATGTACCCGCTCGGCAAGGCCACCTCCAACGACGAAGGCATACTCTACGAGTGGAGCGACGACAACCTGAAGGAAGTCGGACTCGGCATCATCAAGCGCGCCGACTCGCTTGCCGAACTCGCGCGCATGCTCAACATCGACGCCGCAGAGTTTGAGCAAAGCGTTGCACGCTGGAACGCCCTGTGCGAACGTGGCAGCGACGACGATTTCAAACGCCCGGCTGGCTCGATGACGCCAATCAAAACGGCGCCATTCTACGGTGCGCCGGTATACGCCACGCTTTCCAACACGCAGGGCGGCCCCGTGCACGATGCCCAGCAGCGCATCATCGACGTCTACGGCAAACCCATCCCCCGCCTCTACTCCACGGGCGAGCTCGGCAGCTCGTTCGGCCATCTGTACCTGTCCGGCGGCAATATCGCAGAATGCATGGTCACCGGGCGCATCGCAGGGCGCAACGCCGCCACACTCTGAAGCACGCTGCGCAACGTGCTATCGTATCGCAGCACGCACCCAGCGCATGAATAAAAAACACCTCTCTGAATGGCTGCGCCGCGCGGCGCCGGCGGACATGCCGCGGTCGCTGCGCCGCCGCACAGTGCTGCGCATGGCATCTGCGCTGGCCGTATCGGCAATCATCACCCCGCTTGCATCGTGTGTAACACGGACGTCGCCGCGCTTTACGTCAAATCCTTTCACGCTTGGCGTTGCCTCGGGTTCGCCGCGACCGGATAGCGTGGCACTGTGGACCCGACTTTTGCCGGATTCCCTCGCGGGAGACAGCCTCTCTCCAGAAAATATCGAATTGATGTGGGAAGTCGCTCACGACGAGAACTTCCGCAACATAGCGCGGCGCGGGACGACGTTGGCGACGCCGCAGCTCGCGCACAGCATACGCGTGGAAGTGGCGGGCCTGGAGCCGGCGCGTTGGTACTGGTACCGCTTCATGGCGGGCGATGCGGTGAGTGCCGTCGGCCGCACGCGCACGGCGCCCGCACCGGGCACCGCCAACGACCGCCTGCGCTTCGCATTCGCTTCGTGCCAGCAGTACGAGCAGGGCTATTACGCC
>JAIOOZ010000022.1 GCA_021414185.1 Betaproteobacteria bacterium | reverse complement strand
TAGAGCTGTTCGGCGAGCATTTGCAGGTAAATCGCCTGGTTCGACACCTTCACTGCGGGCACGGCAATGCGGTCCTTGTCGGTGAGGTCCGCCGCGCTCTTGACCGCGGGATTGCGCACGTTGAGGTAGTTGGGCACCGATACCCACGCGCCGACCGCGCGCACATTCATGTTGCCGCGGGTAGCAGCCCATAGAGTGGTGAGCCCCGGCACGCCGCCCGTTGCGATATTCAGGCTGCCGGAGAGCAAACCGTCATTCATCACCGCGCTGCTGGCCAGTTTGCTCCATTGCACCTTGAGGTTGTCCACGCCGGCGGCCTTGGCGTGCTTTTCCACCAGGCTGTTATGCTGCATGACGATGAAAGGCAGGTAGGCAAGGCCATCCTGGATCGCGATCTTGAGCTCTCCGACTTCAGCGCCCGCACGGTTGCAGGCGAGCGCGAGCACGCAGAAAATCCCGGCGGCAAACTTGCGAATCGATTCCCGATACATGTTTTCTCCTCGCTAAATGTGTATTGTTATGTATTCGTCCGTTATTCTAGCAGCCCGCGGCTATCCGCTTCACCCGGCACGGCGCGCGACAGGAGCAGGAAATGCGCTTGAAAAATAAAGTTGCGCTCGTCACCGGCGCCGCACGCGGCATCGGCAAGGCGATTGCCGCCAGGTTCGCCGCGGAAGGCGCGTCGGTGGTGGTGAGCGACATCGATTTTGACGAAGCGACGCTTACGGCGTCGGCGCTCGGCGGCAGCGGCGGTGTTGCCGCCCCTTGCCGTCTTGACGTCACCCAACCAGGACAGGTGCTCGCCGCCATCGACTTCGCCCGCCAGCGATTCGGGCGGCTCGACATACTGGTCAACAACGCCGGCGTAACCACCCGCGCGCCCGTGCTCGACATGACCCTGGACGCGTGGGAGCGCATCCTGCGCATCAACCTGACCGGCACGATGCTGTGCAGCCAGGCCGCGGCGCGGGCGATGATAGAAGCCGGCGGCGGACGCATCATCAACATCGCCTCTATTTCGGGTCAGCGCGGCGGCAGCGGCCGCGCGGCATACGGCGCATCCAAAGCCGGCGTGATCAATCTCACGTCGGTGATGGCTATCGAATTCGGGCGGCACAACATACTGGTCAATGCCATCGCACCCGGCCCGACCGACGTCGAGCGCGCGCACAGCACGTCCGCGCAGCGCCAGGTGACCTTGTCGCGCATGGCGATTCAGCGCGCAGTGCAGCCAGCCGAAATTGCCTCTGCCGCGTTATTTCTGGCCGGCGACGATTGCGGCATGATTACCGGGCACGTGCTCAATGTGGACGGCGGATTCAATACCGCCGGGATCGTCTACGCAGATGGCGCCTGACATGCCATCCCGCAACGATATTGCTACGCGGTTTCCGCTTCCTTGAGCAGGGTCTGGCCGGGCTTGACCCGGCTGAACACGACCGGCTTGGTGGCGACCTGGAAGCGCCCGTCGTGCATCGTCACGCAGGTGTAGCGCGAGTTTTCGAGATCGCGCACGTCGGGGAAATCGCTGCGGTAATGCGCGCCGCGTGAATCTTCGCGCGCTATCGCCGCGAAATTGATCGACTTGCTGACCAGAATCTGGCTCTTGAGGTTCAGCCAGTCGTGCCACGTCAGGTTGAAGGCGAGATTGCCTGCGTGCACGCCGATGCCATCGAGCCGCGCGTCCAGCTCATCGAGCTTGCCTTCAGCGCGTTTCATGCTCGCCAAATCGCGCACGATGCCGACGTCGTCCCACATGACGTCGTACAGCTCTTCGCGCACCGCATTGAGATCGCCGGCCGGTTTGCCGAGCGGCGCGCGGCAGCGCGCGACCGCCGCATCCAGCGCCTCCTGGTCAGGCGCGTGAAATACGCCGTTGGCCTTGACCCAGCCCGGCATGACGTCGCCCGCGATACCGCCGAACACCGTCGAGTTCGCAACGCCGTTGCCGCCGAGACGGTTGGCGCCATGCACGCCGCCTGAATCCTCGCCGGCGACGAACAGCCCATGCACATCCGTCAGGCAATCGGCTTTGAACGCAACGCCGCCCATCATGTAATGCGCGGTCGGCACTACTTCGACGAGTCCGCCGGCGAGATCGAAGCCGCAATCCTCGCAGCGCTCGACCATGCCTTTGAAATTTTTCCGGTTATTTTCAGCGCCGAGGTGGCCCATGGCGATGTAGACACCGCCGTTAGGCGTGGTGCGGCCCGCGCGCATTTCGGCGAAGATGCCGCGAGATACGATGTCGCGCGTCGCGCGCTCGAGCTTGGCGTCGTAATTGCCCATGAAGCGCTGCTGGTCGCCATTGAGCAAATAGCCGCCCGCGCCGCGCAGGCCTTCTTCCAGCACGGTGCCCGTCATGCGCGTGCCGAGGCCCGCCAGCAGCCCGGTCGGATGGAACTGCACCATTTCCATGTCGCGCAGCGTGAGCCCCGCACGCAAGGCCATCGCCATGCCGTCGCAAGTCTTGTCGCCGGACGGCGTGTGGTACTTGTACATCGTCGGCCCGCCGCCGGTGCCCAGCAGCACGGCCTGCGCCTGCACGAACGTGAATTCACCGGTGCGCACATCTATCATCAGCACGCCGGCCAGCGCGTCGCCCGCCTTGTTCTTCACAAATTCGACCGCGCGATGCTCTTCCATGCGGTTGATGCCGCGCGCCCACACCTGTTCGGCCAAGCGGTTGATGATCTCGATGCCGGTCAGGTCGCCCTTGTGCACCGTGCGGTCGAAAGTCTGGCCCGCAAACGCCTTCTGGTGGATGGTGCCATCGGGATTGCGGTCAAAGAAGCAACCGAGTTCGTTCTCCAGCTCGTGGATGCGCTCGATGGCAACGTTCACCAGCGTCCACGCGAGGTCCTGGTCGGGCAGCCACTTGCCGCCTTCTATCGTATCCATGAAGTGGCGCTCGATGGAATCGCCTTCTGCCAGCGCGACGTTATAGCCGCCCTGCACCATGCGCGTGCAGCCGCATTTTCCAAGCAGGCCTTTCACGGCGACAGTGATGGAGAGCGCGGGATTCTTCTGGTGGGCATGCAGCGCAGCGAACAATCCTGCGCCGCCGGAGCCTAATATCAGAATGTCAGTTTTCAGTGTTTTCATTTAGTTGAACCGCCAAGACGCCAAGGCCGCCAAGAGAATCGGCGGAAAAATTTAGACTAAATACGATCTGCATCTCATTCTGCTTTTTTTTGAATTTTCTTGGCGTGCTTGGCGTCTTGGCGGTGAATCAGCTTTTCACACCTAGCGCGGCAAGCACGCCGGCGCGCTTGTCGCGCGCGGCGTCGTTGACCTTCGTGTAAAGATTGCCGCCGTGGCTGTCCATCGCCACCAGCAGCGGGCCGAAACCCTTGACGCGGAATTTCCACAGCGATTCGGGGTTCAGGTCGTCGAGATCGACGTCCTCGATCTGCTCGACCCACGTCGTTTCCAGCGCCGCGGCGCCGCCGATGATCGCAAGATAAACGCCGCCCAGGTCCTTGAACGCCGACTGCGAAGCTGCGAACAGCCCGCCCTTGCCGATCACGATGGCCCACCCACCTGACGTTGGGCGCGGTATGGATCACCGCGTGGCCCTTGAGATCAAACCGCGTCGTCCTGCCGCGGTCGAACATGTGGATGAGCGTCGCATCGCGGATGCCGAAAAGCGTCTGGTTCAACGTGACGGTATCGTTGACCTTCAGCTTGCGCACGTCGGCTTCGGACACCGGCATATTGAAATCGTAATGGGCCATATTTAAATCCTATCTAACCGCCAAGACGCCAAGAGCGCCAAGGGTGAAATACTAAAAACTCCTGAAATAAAATAATTCTTGGCGATTTTCTTTGCGGCCTTGGCGTCTTGGCGGTTAATCAAAAGCCGTAAGCCAGCCCCGCGGGCGTGAACGTCGCGCGCGCGCGGCGCGCCGAGTGGCACTGCATGTTGACGGCGACCGGATTCATCGTAATGTGCGTTGCCGCGGTTTCGACGTGCACCGCGAACGAAGTCGAATCACCGCCCAGGCCCTGCGGACCGACGCCAAGCTTGTTGACCACCGCGGACAGTTCTTTTTCGAGCTTCGCACCTTCGGGGTCGGTGCAATGCGAGCCCAGCGGGCGCGTCGCCGCGACTTTAGACAGATGCACGCACAGGTCCGCGGTGCCGCCGACGCCGACGCCGACAATGGTCGGCGGGCAGGTCTTGCCACCCGCGTCGAGCACGCAGTCGATGACAAAAGTCTTCACCGCATCGACGCCATCGGCCGGGATCGCCATCTTGAGCCAGGAATTGTTTTCCGAGCCACTGCCTTTAGGAATCATTTCGATCGACAGCGTGTCGGCCTCGTCGGAGAAATCGATATTGATGACCGGCACCAGCCGCCCGCACGACGTGTGCTCGTTGGTGCGCGTGACCGGGTGCACGACGGACGAGCGCAGTGGATGCTC
>JAIOOZ010000620.1 GCA_021414185.1 Betaproteobacteria bacterium | reverse complement strand
TCCTACCAGGAAAAGAAGTCGAGCGGCACCTCGGGGATCGCGCTCGGCCTCGCTGCGCTGATGGTGTTCCTGATCCTCGCGGCGCAGTACGAGAAATGGTCGCTGCCGCTCTCGGTGCTGCTCGCGCTGCCCTTCGGCATGGTCGGCGCGCTCGCCGCGATCTGGATCAAGAACGGCCTGTCGACGCTGTCGTTCATGTTCCCCGGCATGCAGATGATCACCGGGCAGATCGGGCGGCTGACGAACGACGTCTACTTCCAGATCGGACTTGTCACGCTGCTCGGCCTCGCGGCGAAGAACGCCATCCTGATCGTGGAATTCGCGGTCATGAAGCACCACGAGGGCATGTCGGCCTCGGCCGCGGCGATGGAAGCGGCGCGTTTGCGCTTCAGGCCCATCCTCATGACCTCGCTCGCCTTCATACTCGGCGTGCTGCCGCTCGCGATTTCAAGCGGCGCAGGCGCCGGCGCGCGCCATTCCGTCGGCACCGGCGTCATGGGCGGCATGATAGCCGCGACCTTCCTCGCGATCTTTTTCGTGCCGATGTTCTTCAAGCTGATCAGCGACCGCCACCTGACGGAGAAGCGCACCACCGCGCAGATCCGCGCCGAGATCGACGCGCATAACCAGCAGGGAGAGCGCCGTGAATAATCGCCTGCTCCTCGTCGCGGCAATGTTGGTCGCCGGCTGCGCGGCACAACCCAAGTACGAGCGCCCCGCGGTCGAATTGCCGGCCGCGTGGCGCGAGTCCGCGCAAAACACCGTCGCCGACGGCAACTGGTGGCGCATCTACGCCGACCCTGCGCTCGAGAAACTGATAGCGGAAGCCCTCCAGCGCAACGCCAACCTGACGGTCGCCGCGGCGCGCGTCGAAGAAGCGCGCTCGCTGCTCCAGCAGTCGGAAAGCTATTTCTATCCGACCGTCGACGGCACGGCGGGGCGCAACCGCACGCGGTCATCGGGAGAAACAGGGCTGTTGCCGCCGGGTACTCCGCTGGTACGCGACGACAATCTCGTGCGGTTGAACGTTTCCTACGAAATCGACATCTGGGGACGGCTGCGCTCGGCCGCGCGCGCTGCGCGTGCCGATCTGCTGGCCACGCAGGCGGCGCGCGATACAGTACGCATCACGCTGGCGGCCGACGTTGCCAGGACTTATTTTGCGTTGCGCGCACTCGATGCGCAGGTCACGGCGACGCGGCGCACGCTGAAGCTGCGCGAAGAAGGCCTCAACCTGCAAAAGAAGCGCTTCGATGAGGGATTGATCTCGATATTCGAGCTGCGCCAGCTCGAAGCGGAAGCGGCGACGACACGCGCGCAGCTTCCTCCACTCGAGCGCGACCGCGAAATCCAGGAAGCGGCTCTCGCCGTCCTGCTTGGCCGCAGCCCGCGCGCAATCATGGAGGACGGCATCGAGCGCGCCAGCGACGAAAAAATGGCCCTGCTGCCGGCGGTGGTGCCCTCCGGATTGCCGTCGGAACTGCTGCTGCGCCGGCCCGACCTCGTCGAAGCCGAACAACGTCTGGTCGCTGCCAACGCACGC
>JAIOOZ010000647.1 GCA_021414185.1 Betaproteobacteria bacterium | reverse complement strand
CGCGCCGATTCCGCGTCTAAGTCCGCGCATACCACTTGCGCGCCTTCCTGCGCAAAGCGCCGCGCTGTGGCCGCGCCTATGCCGTTGCCCGCGCCGGTGACGATGGCGATTTTGCCCGCCAGTTGTTTGGTCATGAATCTTTCCTTCGTTGCTGGATCATATTTATCAAACCAGTTGTCCGCCGTTGGCGGCGCGCAGGCGCGCCAGCGCGGCCAGGCCGAAATGCGTGAACGCGAGGCCGCTCAGGACGGGCACCAGCAAGTTGAGCAGGGGCACGAAGTAAAGCAGCGCCAGCAGCAGACCCAATACGTACATGCGGCCCCAACCCGCTTCCAGAAGCGTCGCATATTCCTCGGCGCTGGCGTGGTCCGACAGCGCGTCATAGCGGAACAGCCGCTGGTTGAGATAAGCGCCCAGCACCAGCGGCAGCACCGGTATCAGGACACCCGTCAGCCACAATGGCAAAGTGACGATCCAGAGCCCCGTAAATACGAGCACGGCGGCCAGCGCGTTGAGACTGCTGCCGAGGACCGTGCCGCCGTGCTTTTTCTCCAGCGCCGGATAATGGCGCGTGGCGACAAAGCTGACGATCAGCGGCATTTCCAGCACCGCCGCGACCAGCACCGCCGTCAACAGGATCATCGGCGCGAGTGCCAGCGACAACAGGAGCCATGCCGAATAGTGCGCCATGAAAGCGAGCGTGGCCTGCGACAACCACCGGCTGGCGCCGGATCCCGTGATCAGTGCTTCCAGCCACTGCGACCAGGTGCCCCAATGCCACCACGCCAGCCCGATCCACAGCACCAGTGCGATCAACATCGGCCAGATGGTCAGCATCAGCATGCGCGGATGCAGCACGCTGCGGAACGCGTTGGCCAATGCCTGCAGTACGTCATTCATGATTGGCCCATTCTAGCGGACTTGGGCACGCGCTTTGAAAGCAAGTAAAATCGGGCGCGCGGCGGCACTCCCTGCCGCCCATCACCAGCACACAAATGCCGACACTCGCACTCTCACCCGCATGGCAGGCGCTCAAAGCGCACCGGCTTGCCATGGCCGGCGCCGATATGGTGAAGATGTTTGCGGCCGATCCGCAACGGTTCGAGAATTTTTCGTTGCGCCACGACTGCATGCTGCTCGATTATTCGAAGAACCTGGTCGATGCCGAAACCATGCGGCTGCTGATGGCTCTCGCGCGCGAACGCGGTGTCGGCAATGAAATGCAGCGGCTCTTCAGGGGCGACAAGGTCAACGCGAGTGAAAACCGGCCGGCGCTGCATACCGCATTGCGCGACGACAGACCGCTGCTGGTCGACGGCGTCGATATATTGCCGCAAGTGGAGGCGACCCTCGCCCGCATGCGCGCATTCACAGACGGCGTGCGCGCCGGCGCGATCACCGGCAGCGGCGGCAAAAAAATCGCCGACGTCATACACATTGGCATCGGCGGCTCGCATCTCGGCCCGGCGCTGGTGACACGCGCGCTGGCGCCGTACTCCACCGGCGGCCCGCGCGTGCATTACATCTCCAACGTCGACGCTGCCGCGGCGTATACCGTGCTGGCAGGACTCGATCCCGCGGCCACCCTGGTCATCGTGGCGTCTAAAACCTTTACCACCATAGAGACCCTCACCAACGCGCGGCTCGTCAGGGACTGGCTGGGCAGCGCCGCGGAGGGCGCGCTGGTCGCGGTAACCGCGAATACACGACTGGCGGCCGAGTTCGGCAACGCCGAGGAGCGCATATTCCCGTTCTGGGACTGGGTCGGCGGGCGCTACTCACTTTGGTCAGCGGTCGGGCTGCCGGTGGCGCTCGGCGTGGGCATGGACAATTTCGACAAGCTGCTGCAGGGCGCGCACGACATGGACGCGCATTTCCGCGATGCGCCGTTCGAACACAGCATGCCCGTGGTGCTCGCGCTGCTCGGCATCTGGTACAACAACTTTTTCGGCGCCGCCTCGTATGCCGTGCTGCCCTATGATGAATCGCTGGCGCTGCTGCCCGCATTTCTGCAGCAGCTCGACATGGAATCGAGCGGCAAGCGGGTCACTCGCGACGGCGAGCCCGTCGATTACGACACGGGGGCGATTGTCTGGGGCGCGCCCGGCACCGACGCGCAGCATTCGTTTTTCCAGCTGCTGCACCAGGGCACGCGCCTGGTGCCGGCCGATTTCATCGCGGCCTGCGAACCGCATCACGCGGCGCACGCGCAGCACGCGATATTGCTGGCCAATTATTTCGCGCAGACTGCGGCCTTGATGAATGGCGCGCCGCAGGACGGATTTCCCGGCAACCGGCCAAGCAATTCGATACTGGTTGAAAAACTTACGCCGCGCACGCTGGGACTGCTGCTCGCTTTGTACGAACACAAAGTGTTCGTGCAGAACACGATCTGGGGCACCAACGCATTCGACCAGCCCGGCGTCGAACTCGGCAAACGCCTCGCGGCACGCATGCTACCCGAGCTTGAAAACGGCGACCCGGTTGCGGCCTACGATGCGTCGACCAACGGGCTCATCAATTTCTACAAAGCCCATCGCGACAGCGGCAACTGAAACCGCCCGCCCGCGATCGTCCCATTTTTTGAATTCAATCAGCGGCAAGGAGAAGCAGCATGAACGAAGAAGCCTTCAACATGAGCATACGCAAGTTCCTGAAGACCGTCGGCGTGCGCTCGCAATCCGAAATCGAGCGCGCGGTCGCCAAGGCTGTCGCCGACGGCAAGTTGAAAGGCAACGAAGTTTTCCCGGCGAGCATGGAACTGCGCATCGACGCTATCGGGCTCAGCATTATCAGCTTGCCGTCGCGCTGCGTGAATTCCACGCGCTTGAGGAAACTCATGCCCAGCAGCACGAAATCGGCGTCCAGCCCTTCAGACATTACCGCGCCGACATCGCTGATTTCGATTAGGCCCAGGCGCACGCGGTCGAGCCGCGTCTGGTAGCCGACCGCGCTACCGTTCGCGGTCTGCAGACTGACCGCGGCGCCGCGCTTCAGACCGAGTTCGCGACCCAGGGCCAGCGGCAAGGCGACCGAAGTAGCGCCGGTGTCGAGCAGAAAAACCACGCGCCGGCCGTTGATCTCGCCTTCCGCCACGTAATGACCCGCGCCGTTGCGCGCGAGCGTGACCTCGCCCTGCTGCAGGCTCAAAACGCGCGCGGTATTGGGATTGGCCTCGCGCGCCTGCCATCCGCTGAAAAACCAGTAGATGCCGCCCAGGATCAGCGCCCATGCGATTACCAGCATGATGGTGCCGCCGCGGCGAAATGGATTCATTTCAGGAGAGACGATAGACGATAGAGGAGAGGCGGGACTTAAGAACCTGGAGAGAGGAAGAAGCGGGATAGGCGATAGACGGGAACCGCACTCTCGTCTCTCCCCCTGCGCCTCTCGGAGAAGCTCGTCTCTCGCCCGGCGTCTCTCGCTTCACAATTTCAGGAAGTGTTCCCGGTAGTACTTGAGCTCTTCGATCGATTCGTAAATGTCGGCCAGGGCTTCGTGGCGGCCATGCTTGGTCATGCCGGCCGCGAGTTCCGGCTTCCAGCGCCGCATCAGTTCTTTCAGCGTGCTGACGTCCAGGTTGCGGTAATGGAAATGCGCTTCGAAGCGCGGCAGGTACTTCACCATGAAGCGGCGGTCCTGGTGTACCGAGTTGCCGCACAGCGGCGACACGCCCGCCGGCACGTGCTGTTGCAGGAATTCGACCAGCTTGCCGTCGACATCCGCTTCAGTCAGCGTGGACGCTTTCACGCGTTCTATCAGGCCGGACTTCGCGTGCGTGTTCTTGTTCCACGCATCCATGGCATCGAGCACCGCAGCGGTCTGA
>JAIOOZ010000646.1 GCA_021414185.1 Betaproteobacteria bacterium | reverse complement strand
CAAGCCGTACGCGATGATGGAGTCCGGCGCAATACTCATCTATCTGGCGGGCAAGACCGGCAAGCTGCTGCCGAAGTCGGACCGCCTGAAATACGACGCGCTGCAATGGCTGATGTTCCAGATGGGCGGCGTCGGGCCGATGTTCGGACAGGTGCACCATTTCCTGCGCGCGGCCAAGGAGCCGGTGCCGTACGCAATCAACCGCTACACCAAAGAAAAAGACCGCCTGTACGCAGTGCTTGATGCGCGCCTTGCAGCTCACGAGTACCTCGCTGACGAATATTCGATCGCCGACATCGCGACATATCCGTGGGTGGCGCGCTTCGAATGGCATAAAACGAACCTCGCCGACTTCCCAAACGTGAAACGCTGGTTCGACGCGATCTCTGCGCGTCCGGCGGTGCAGCGCGGGATGAAGATTCCCGCGTAGCGGAAGCGAGAGGCGAGAGGCGAGAGGCGAGAGGCGAGAGGCGAGAGGCGAGAGGCGAGAGGCGAGAGGCGAAGAAACGAATACTGCACGCCGAGTTCCAATCGTCACCCTTCACCCTTCACCCTTCATCTTTCATCCTTCACTTGCCCCGGCTGTGGCGCTGCAGGAAGCGAATAATATCGGCGGTGTCGAGTTCGGGTGAAGTGCGCAACGCCGCATCTCCGGTCACCCGGTTCGCCCACGCCATATTGCGCTGCATGCGTTCGACGATGGCAGGCCATTCGCTGGCAGTGTGACGCCGCGGATCAGGCAGCACGTGGCATTGCGAGCACGCGATACTGAAGCGGCGCCCCGCCTGGGTGTGGATGTCGGGATAACGCTTGGGATCCAGTTCGCGTTGCGCGTGTTTTTGCAGATAGTGCACCAGGGTCGCCTGCTCGTTGGCGTCCGGGGCTTTGACTTCCGCCATCATGTCACGCATCAACTGTCCCATATTGCCTTTGCCTTCCATGCGCCACACCATGCGTTCCGTCACCGACCGCCATCTGGCGGAATTGTGCATGGCCGGATTCGGCAGGTAATGGCATTGCACGCAATATGCGACGACGAGGCGCGCGCCCGGCGAATTCGGTTCGGGCAATTGCGCGGGCGCGACGGTCGGCGGCAGTATGCGTTCGAGCATCGCGCCGTGCGGGCTGCGCTCCCAGCGGTACTCGGCCTTGGCGACAGGGTCGTCGGCTGCGGCTGCGTGTGTGGTTAACGCCATGCATGCGGCGGCAGTGATCACTTGCGGCCAGGGACTTTTCGCCATGCGATTATGCGGGCGCTGCGCTGACCGCATCGCTGACGATGGAGCCGTCGCGCAACTCGATTACGCGATCGCAGCGCGCCGCCAGCCGCGGATCGTGTGTCACGAGCAGGAACGCAGTGCCTTTGGTTTGATTGAAATGTCGCATAAGCGCAAACACCTCGTCGGCAGAGTGGGTGTCGAGATTGCCGGTTGGCTCGTCGGCAAGCACCAGAGCCGGCGCGAGTGCCAGCGCGCGGGCGATCGCCACGCGCTGCTGCATGCCGCCCGACAACTGGTTGGGCGGCTTGTCCCGCGCATCCGCAAGGCCGACCGCGGCCAGAAGTTGCTGCGCGTTGGCGCGTTGTTGCCGGGTGAATGCGCCGTCGCGCATGAGTCCCGGCAGCATCACGTTCTCAAGCGCGGAAAACGCCGGCAGCAAATGATGGAATTGAAACACAAAGCCCAGCGTTTCCAGTCGCGCGCGGGTGCGTTCGTCGTCGCCAGCTTCCTGGATCGCACGGCCCTTCAGGAGGTAAGAGCCGGCTGAGGGCCGCTCGAGGAGTCCGATCAGATTGAGCAGAGTGCTCTTGCCCGAACCCGAGGGGCCGATGAGGCAGGCGAACTCGCCTTCGCGCACCGTGATGTTAATGCCGTGCAGAACCTCCTCAGCGACGGCGGTGTTTTCATTATAGGTTTTGCGGATATCCGCAAGCTCGATAAGGCTGGCGGTCATATCCGGATCGCCTGCGCAGGATCGAGCCGCGCCGCGCGCCGTGCCGGCATCACCGCCGCGATCAGCCCGAGCGCCGCCGCAGCCAACAGCGTATACAGGTACAGCTCCGGTTCCAGTCGCGCCGCAAAGAGTCGCGTGCCGTCCGACGAGCGCAGGATGTTGCTCATGACGGCAGTCAGTGTATAGCCGCACAGGCAACCCAGCACGGCGCCGCTGGCGCCAATCAGCGCGCCCTGCAGCAAAAACACGCGCAGGATACGGCCGCGCGAAGCGCCCATCGCGCGCAGGATGCCGATTTCCTTGGTTTTCTGCACGACGGCGACGACCAGCACGCTTGATACGCCGATCGCCACCACGAGCGCGAGAAAGAAGCGGATCAGCAGGGTCATGACCGTCTGATTCGACAGCCCCGCCAGCAACTGTGGATTTGCCTGCATCCAGCTCTCCACTTCATGCGGCATCGTGCGGCGCAGGCGCGTAGCCAGCATCTCCGCGCCAAAGAGGTCGTCCACCGCGAGTTCGAGGCTCGACACGCCGCCCGGCAATGCGTGCAATGCCTGTGCCGGCGCCAGGCCGACGTATACATAGGCGCGGTT
>JAIOOZ010000645.1 GCA_021414185.1 Betaproteobacteria bacterium | reverse complement strand
GCAACAAGGACATTCTGGCGGTGCAGACACTGCGCAATTCCATCATGGGCGCGACGTTTCTGTCGTCGACCGCGGTCTTGCTGATCATCGGCGTGCTGACGCTGAGCGGACAGGGCGACAAGTTGGTATCGACATGGCAGTCCCTGAACGTGTTTGGCGCCGCGCATGCCGAATTGTGGCTGGCGAAACTCCTCGCGCTGCTGCTCGACATGCTGGTCGCCTTTTTCAGCTTCGCACAGGCGATCCGCCTCTTTCATCACGTCGGCTATATGATCAACGTGCCGGTAACCATGCAGCACCGCTCTTTCACACCACCTCATGTTGCACTGCACCTGAACCGCGCCGGTTATTTCTATGCGATCGGGATGCGCGCCTATTACGTCGCGGTGCCGCTCGTATTCTGGCTGTTCGGCCCGCATTTCATGCTGCTGTCGACCGTCGTCCTGATCCCCATCCTGTTCTACCTTGACCGCACGCCCAAGGCGCTCGCCGACGACTATCGCTGATGGCGAATTCCGCGCGCGCCTGCCAAAGCCGGCGCGCTGTGGTAGGTTAGCGCAGATTTTACGTGCGGCGTCCATGACATGAACCTTCATCGCCTGCTGTTGCAACGTGCTGCCGACGGCAAGCCTCTGCGCGTCGCGCTGATCGGCGCCGGCAAATTCGGTTCGATGTTTCTGTCGCAGGTGAGGCGCACGCCCGGCCTGCATCTGGTCGCCGTCTGCGACCTGGCACCCCAACGCGCGAAGGAAAGTCTGCAGCGCGTCGGCTGGCCCGCCGAACAATACGCCGCGCCATCGCTTGGCGCTGCGCGCAAGTCCGGCACCACTTTCGTCACCGACGACGCGCTTGCAGTCATCAAATCCGATGCAATCGAAATCGCGATCGACGCCACCGGCAGCCCCGCGGCCGGCATACGCCATGCTCTCGCCTGCTGCGAACATGGCAAGCACATCGTGATGGTCAACGTCGAAGCAGACGCGCTCGCCGGCCCGCTGCTCGCGCGGCGCGCGGCGCAGGCGGGCATCGTTTACTCGCTGGCCTACGGCGATCAGCCGGCCTTGATCTGCGAAATGGTCGACTGGGCGCGCGCCGCCGGCTTTGAAGTGGTCGCCGCCGGCAAAGGCACCAAATATCTTCCCGCGTATCACGCCTCGACGCCCGCCACGGTATGGGGCCATTACGGATTTACGCCTGAGATGGTCGCGGGCGGCGATTTCAATGCGCAGATGTTCAATTCGTTTCTCGACGGCACCAAATCGGCGATCGAGATGGCGGCAGTCGCCAACGCGACGGGACTCACGCCCGCGCCGCAGGGTCTCGATTTTCCGCCATGCGGCGTCGACGATCTGCCGCACATCATGCGGCCGCGCGCGGCCGGCGGCCAGCTCCACCACGCCGGCCAGGTCGAGGTCATCTCCAGCCTCGCGCGCGACGGCAGTGCGGTGTTCCGCGATTTGCGCTGGGGCGTCTAC
>JAIOOZ010000021.1 GCA_021414185.1 Betaproteobacteria bacterium | reverse complement strand
GATGGGCCTGGGCCAGCACCGCGACGTCCTCTTCAATATGCTCGATCACGTCGAACAGGCCGATGACGTCGAAATGCCCGGCAAACGGAATGGCGCGCGCGTCCATTTGCAGCAAGGTGGCCTGCGGCACGCGTTGCGCCGCGAATGGCAGTCCGCTGCTCGATACTTCGCTCGCGTGCACTGCGAGCTGCGGCATCGCGCGCGCGATGCCGGCCAGCACGAACCCGGTGCCGCAGCCGATTTCGAGAAACGTTTGTGCCGCATGAAAATACTTGCGCATCGCCCATGCCAGCAACGCATTGCGCGCGCGAAACCAGTAGTTACCGGCTTCCAGCGCGTACAACTGCGGGAAGTAACTGTCGTCGTAACCTTCGTTGCCGGCGGCGAGTTCCGGGGCGAAAGCCGGAAAGCCGTTTTTCAGCGGCGGCTCGAATCCGCAGGCTCCGCACCGCCAGCCGTCATGTTCGATGTTTGCCTGGCAGCGCAGGCAGATTTTCAACCCTGGCTCCCGACCACCAGGCCGAGCACCACCAGCGCCACGCCGGCGATTTTCATCGGCGTGATCGGCTCACTGAAAAACCACGCGCTGCACAACATCACCAGCACGAACGCCAGGCTCATGAACGGATAAGCGTGCGACAGTTCGAGCCGGGTCATTGCCGCCATCCACGACACCGACGCCAGCAACGCCGCCGCGAATGCGCTGATAACCCAGGGATTGAGCAGCAGGCGGCCGAGAAACTGGATTTTATCTGCGGGGTCGGCGGGGAAAGCGCCGGCCTCCAGTACCTGCCACTTGATGGCTATCTGGCCATAGACGGTGAGCAGCACTGTTACCAGTACATAGAAATAGCTCATGGCACCATCCTGTGATAAATGTCGACGCCCCCGCGAAACCGAAAACCCAGCGTCGCGTAAAGGCTGCTGGCTGCTGTATTCGCGCAGGATATGGAGCTTAGAACTTCAGCGTGCCCCTGTTTGAACAAATGCCGGCACACCGCGCTCCAGAAAAATTTTGCGAGCCCCTGCCCGCGGTAATCCGGGCTCATCGCGTGCAACACGAGTTTGCCGTCGGCATGCGCAATGAACCCGGCGACTTTGCCGTCGAGCAGCAAACCGTATACCTTGCCCGCACCGTGCAGTTCGCGCAACCAGTTTTCGTAACGCGCATCGGCTTTCCTGGCATCGATATTGAAGTCGCGGTGAAAACGCCCGTGGGCAAAAGCGTTGCGGCAGATGCCGACGAGCGATTCAAGCGGCACGCTGTCGGAAAACGTCACGCCTTCGCGCGCGAAATCTACCAAATGGTCCGCCGTGCACCACGGTTCGATCAGCGTATCGCAGTAATAAAAACCGCATTGATGCAGCGCCGACTTGTCCGCGAGCGGATCGACCTTCGCGGTGTAGTGGCCGGGAGTGGCCAGCGCTGTTTTCAGCAGTTTCGAATCAGGATCAACGATTTCAAAGCAGTCAAAGCCGAACGCCGCCTTATCCCAGGGCACCGGCTTAATCTGTCTGTTTTCGCTCATCAAAAGTCGAATGGAGGATTAGGTATAAAGGGCGCCGCTTGGTTTCGTCGTAAGTGCGGCCCAGGTAAATTCCGATGATGCCTAGCAACGCGATGATTATACCGCCGATGAAATAGATCGAGACCATCAGGCTGCTCCACCCTGAAACGGGCGAACCGTACAGCATGTTTCTGCAGATCACGTAGACGCCGCACAGGAAAGCCAGCGCCGCGATCAGGAAGCCGGCGCGGATAGCCAGCCGCAACGGCTTGTCGGAATATGCAATGAGGGTTTCGGTGGCGAGTTTCCACAGCTTGCCGAACGTGTACGTCGATTGCCCGTCGTAGCGTTCGGCGTGCTGG
>JAIOOZ010000020.1 GCA_021414185.1 Betaproteobacteria bacterium | reverse complement strand
CGTTCGCCGCCGGCGATGATCATGCGCATTTCCAGCCCGATGCGCCCGCCGAGCACGCGTCCGAGCGGCGCGCCGTCGAGCAACATGCGGCGCGTGCGTGCGACCTCGAACGCCATGAATGCGCGCCACGCGTCATTCACTTCCTGGGTGGCGATTTGCGCTTCGCTGATGCGGTAGCGTGCGAGTTCGTCTTGCGGCATGTAAATGCGTCCGTTCGTGTAATCGATGGTGATGTCCTGCAGAAAATTGATGATTTGCAGGGCCGAGCAGATGTTGTCCGACCACGCGTTGTTTCGCGGCGTTGCGGCACCGTAGAGTTCGCGCAGCAGCCGCCCGACCGGGTTGGCGGAGCGCCGGCAGTAGTCGAGCACGTCGGCGAGATCGGCGTAGCGTTTTTTGGTGACGTCCTGCGCGAACGCCGACAGCAGGTCGTGGAACAGGCTGATGGTTAAACGCTGCTGCGCGATCATCGGCGCCAATTCCTGGAAGAGCGCGGTATGCGGCTGCGCGCCGCACTCTATGCGGCGCAATTCATCGCCGAAGCCGGCGAGCAGATCGAGTCTTTCGCGGTCCGGCAAATCGCCTTCGTCGGCGAAATCGTCGGCCGTGCGCGCGAAGCGGTAGATGAGTTCTACCGGTTTGCGCAAACGCGCCGGCAACAGCACCGACGCAACAGGAAAATTTTCGTAGTGGTCGATACTCACGCAAGTTGCCGGGAAACGACCGGTATTACAACGGCTTAACGGGATTACGCACGCCATTCGACCGGTATTCGAAGCTGACGAACGGCGGTAATTATATTACAATCAAAGCGTTGCGAAAGTGGCGGAATTGGTAGACGCACCAGATTTAGGTTCTGGCGCCGAAAGGCGTGGGGGTTCGAGTCCCTCCTTTCGCACCATTACCGGTTTCGTCGAATGTTCATGGCATAAACGTGCAATCAGCAAGGAACTCAGGAAGAAATGATGGCGGCAACTTTGGAAAATATCAGTCAGCTCGAGCGGCGTCTTAACATTTCGCTGCCTTCTCAGGAAATCGACAGCGAGGTGCAGACGCGTCTCAAGCAGCTCGCGCGCAACGTCAAGATGCACGGCTTTCGTCCCGGCAAGGTGCCGCTGAAAGTCGTCGCGCAGCAGTACGAAGACCAGGTGCGGCGCGAAGTGCTGGGCGACGCCCTGCAGAAAAGTTTCGGCGACGCGGTGCGCGCGCAGAACCTGAAAGTGGCCGGCTACCCGCGCTTCGAGCCCAAGGGTGAGTTGGGCAGCGTTGCGCAGGTCGAATTCAGCGCGACCTTTGAGATCTATCCGGAAGTCACGGCCAGCGACATGAGCAAAGTCGTGATCAAGCGGCCGCTGACGACTGTCAGCGAAGCCGAAGTCGACAAGACACTGGAGATCATGCGCAAACAGCGCGCGACCTACAGTACTGTCACGCGGCCGGCGGCGCTGGGCGACAAGGTCACCATCGATTTTGTCGGCAAAACCGACGGCAAGGAGTTCGAAGGCGGCAAGGGCGACGACTTCGCGCTGACGCTCGGCGAAGGCCGCTTCCTCAAGGATTTCGAGAAAGAGGTCGTAGGTCTCAGTGCAGGTGCTTCCAAGGTATTTGAAATACGCTTTCCGGAAGACTATCATGGAAAAGAATTAGCTGGAAAAACCGCTACTTTCGACGTAAAGTTAAAGCAGGTTTCAGGGGCGCAGCTGCCGCCGGTCGATGCTGATTTCGCAAAGGCGCTGGGGGTGGCGGATGGCAACCTGGAAACGATGCGCAAAGAGGTTCGCGAGAATCTCGAGCGCGAAGTAAAGCGCCGCATCAGCGCCCGCGTAAAAGACCAGATCATGCAGGCGCTGATCGACACCACCAAGGTGGACGTGCCGAAGTCGCTGGTGGAGCTTGAAATCGAGCGCATGCAGGGCGCGGCACAGCAGGACCTGGAAGCGCGCGGGTTGAAGGGGCAGAACATGCAACTGCCGCGCGATTTGTTCGAGCAGCAGGCGCAACGGCGCGTGACGCTGGGCCTGATACTCGCGGAAGTGGTAAAGACGCACGCGTTGCAGGCCAAGCCTGAGCAGGTGCGGGCGATGGTTGAAGAGCAGGCGCAAAGTTACGAGCAGCCCGAGCAGGTGGTTAAGTGGTACTACCAGTCACCCGAACGGTTGCGTGAGATTGAGTCCATGGTGGTCGAGGAAAACGTCGTCACCTGGGCGCAGGCGACCGCGCAAGTGGAAGACAAAGCGACCGATTTCGACGAATTGATGGGGAACAGCAAATGATGCAGCCGAACTGGGAGCGCACGAACGTGGAACCGCAGGGGCTCGGCTTGATCCCGATGGTGATCGAGCAAAGCGGCCGCGGCGAGCGCGCTTACGACATCTATTCGCGCTTGTTGAAGGAGCGCGTGGTGTTCCTCGTCGGCCCGGTGACGGAAGTGACGGCCAACGTCATCGTCGCCCAGTTGCTGTTTCTGGAGTCCGACAACCCCGACAAGGACATCTCGTTCTACATCAACTCGCCGGGCGGGTCGGTGTCGGCGGGGCTCGCCATTTACGACACGATGCAGTTCATCAAGCCCGACGTTTCGACCCTGTGCGTGGGCCAGGCGGCGAGCATGGGTGCGTTGCTGCTGACGGCGGGTGCCAAGGGCAAACGCTTCTGCCTGCCCAATTCGCGCGTGATGATTCATCAGCCGATGGGCGGTTTCCAGGGCCAGGCGTCGGACATCGAAATCCACGCCAAGGAAATCCTGTTTCTGAAAGGCAAACTGAACGAGATCATGGCCAAGCACACCGGCCAGAAGATCGATACCGTCGAAAAAGATACCGATCGCGACAACTTTTTGTCCGCCGATCAGGCAGTAAGTTACGGGTTGGTCGATAAAGTGCTGGTGAACAGAACAGAAACCGCGAAATAATGTCCTACAATACGGGCCTATAAGGAAGAAATCGTATGTCAGACAAGATCGGCGGCGAAAAACTGCTCTATTGCTCGTTTTGCGGCAAGAGCCAGCACGAGGTGCGCAAGCTCATCGCGGGTCCGTCGGTATTCATCTGCGATGAATGCATCGAGCTGTGCAACGACATCATCCGCGAGGAAACCCAGGGCGAACACGGCACCAAGGGCGCCAAGTCCGATCTGCCGGTGCCGCACGAAATCCGCGAGATTCTAGACCAATATGTAATCGGCCAGGACCTGGCGAAGAAAATCCTGTCGGTCGCCGTCTACAACCACTACAAGCGGCTGAAGAACCTGACCAAGAACGACGAAGTCGAACTCGCCAAGAGCAATATCCTGCTGGTGGGGCCGACCGGCTCGGGTAAAACGTTATTGGCGCAGACGCTGGCGCGGCTGCTGAACGTGCCTTTCGTGATGGCGGACGCCACCACGCTGACCGAAGCCGGCTATGTCGGCGAAGACGTCGAAAACATCATCCAGAAGCTGCTGCAGAAATGCGACTACGACGTCGAGAAGGCGCAGCGCGGCATCGTTTATATCGACGAAATCGACAAGATTTCACGCAAGTCCGACAACCCGTCGATTACGCGTGACGTATCGGGCGAGGGCGTGCAGCAGGCGCTGCTGAAGCTGATCGAAGGCACGATAGCCTCGGTGCCCCCGCAGGGCGGCCGCAAGCACCCGAACCAGGAATTCGTGCAGGTCGATACCACCAATATCCTTTTCATCTGCGGCGGCGCTTTCGACGGCCTCGACAAGGTGATACGCGCGCGCTCGGAAAAAGGCGGCATCGGTTTTGGCGCGGAAGTGAAAAGCCGCGACAACCGCAAGGACGCCACCAAGGTCCTGCGCGGCGTGCAGCCCGAAGACCTGATCAAGTACGGCCTGATCCCGGAGTTCGTCGGCCGCCTGCCGGTGGTGGCGACGCTGGAGGAGCTCGACGAAGTCGCGCTGATCCAGATACTCACCGAGCCGAAGAACGCGCTCTTGAAACAGTATCAGAAAATGTTTTTGATGGAAGGCGTCGAACTCGAAGTGCGCGACGCCGCATTGAAAGCAGTATCGCGCAAGGCGCTGGAGCGCAAGACCGGCGCGCGCGGGCTGCGTTCGATCCTCGAGCAGACCCTGCTCGACACCATGTTCGACCTGCCGTCGCTCGACAACGTGATCAAAGTGGTGGTCGACGAAGGTTCAATCGGCACAGATACGCGTCCTATCCTCATCTATTCCGACCAACCCAAGGTGGCGGGTTCGGTATAATCTTACGCATGGATCTTCCCCCCGCGCCTGACTACGCAGCGAGGGGAGGTTTACACTGCTTGAATTGCCGGGGCTTGCCCCAACATTCTCTTTGCATTGCTCAATTTGTACGCATTTTGTTCCCATTTCCGTTTCTCTATCAGGTAAAACCACATGTCCATTTCCAATGACCCGGTGACGAATATGGTGCAACTGCCGCTATTGCCCTTACGCGACGTGGTGGTATTCCCGCATATGGTCATTCCGCTCTTCGTCGGGCGCCCGAAATCCATCAAGGCGCTTGAAACCGCGATGGAAGCGGGCAAGAGCATCGTGCTGATCGCGCAGAAATCGGCCGCCAAGGACGAACCCGCGCCGGAAGACCTTTACTCGATAGGCACGCTCGCCAATATTCTGCAAATGCTCAAACTGCCCGACGGCACGGTCAAAGTGCTGGTCGAGGGCAGCCAGCGCGCGCACATCAACCAGGTCATGGATGCGACGACGCATTTCACCGTCGACGCCACGCCGATCGCCGCAGACAACGAAATCACCGCCGAAGTCGAAGCCATGCGCCGCACGCTGGTCGCGCAATTCGACCAGTACGTGAAACTGAACAAGAAGATCCCGCCGGAAATCCTGACCTCGCTGTCGGGCATCGACGAGCCGGGCCGGCTGGCCGACACCATAGCCGCGCACCTGCCGCTGAAACTCGAGCAAAAACAGGAAGTGCTCGAAATGTTTGCCGCCAAAAAGCGGCTCGAGCACCTGCTCACGCTGATCGAAGGCGAACTCGACATCCTGCAGGTGGAAAAGCGCATCCGCGGCCGCGTCAAGCGCCAG
>JAIOOZ010000019.1 GCA_021414185.1 Betaproteobacteria bacterium | reverse complement strand
TTGCCTGCCGTGAGTGCACGTACGAGGCCTATGGCCGCGAGGAGCGGAAACAGAATGCTGCTGGCGAAAATCGTGTAGGCATAGGGGCCCGGCTGGGCCAGCTGCAGCGCTGCGGGAATAGCGCCGGACGCCAAATAACCGAATGGCAATGCGAAAGTGACCGACAGAGCGACCACGGCGAGCAAAGGCAGAAAACGTACTAACGCGCCGCCGCGGTCGGCGAGGCGTCCGCGAAACCATGAAATCAACCAGACCGGCGACATGAGGATCGCGATCGCCGCGCCCAGCGCCAGGAACCCCAAGACAGCGACGATGACCGCCACGCGCCACAACGGCTCCTTTTGCGCCGCGTTGAAGGCCGAAATTCGGTAGATCTCGCCTTCATCTTCGGTGTAGGCCAGCGACGGCGCTACGCGATCTTCGCGGCGGAATGTGTGTGGCGACGTCGGGAAGAAATCGCGGCCGCTGCTGATGAGCTTGCCTTCGCCGGCTTGCACCCATGTCAGCCCTAAGATTTCTTGATAGGGCCGAGTCAGCGTGTTCGATGGCGTGATGACGCGATAGACGCCAGCATATTTTTCGAGCTGCGCGCGATCGACGGAGACGGTGGGTTCGTTCGTCGGCGTCGCGTTGCGCGCCAGATAGGCCTGCACGAGTTGCGCCGCGGGTTGCGCGAAATCGACGCCTTCACCGCCGTTCGCCATCAGGACGTAGCCCGAATTGGTGGCGAGCGAATAGCCGTACACGGAGGTGAACGAGTCGATGCCGCCATTGTGGCCGCGAAACGTGACGCCCTTGTCGGAAAACGGTGTATTGCCGAGGCCATAGCCATAGGGCGCGAAGCCCACGCGCGCGGCGAGCGTCGACTCGCTGCGTTCGATGCGGGCGACGGACTCGGGCGTCAGAATTTGCTGACCGTCGACCGTGCCGCGGCCCAGGAAGAAGCGAACGAGCTGTGCCAGTTCTTTCGCCGTGACGTCAAGGGAGCCGGCCGGGCCTAAGATGATGTGCTGGAACGGGGTTTCGGCGCCGTCGGCGTCATAGCTTTTCGACAGGCGGGCGGCGAGTTCCGGCGTCAATTCGAAATCGCCGGTTGCCATGCCCATCGGGCGCAACACGCGCTCTCGCATATAGGCGTTGAACTCCAGGCCGGTTGCCTTTTCGAGGATGACACCGGCAACGGCGGGGCCTGCGTTGTTGTAGACGGCGAAGCGGCCAGGCTTCCAGCGGCTGATGAACTCGGGACTCGCTTCTTGCACGCCGCGCAGCAACGTCCAGCCTTTGCCGTCCGTCGTCAGCACGCGCAGGGAAATGTCGGGCCAGCCCGTCGTGTGTTCGATGAGGTGCACGAGGCGCACCGGATCTGTCGTTTCCCAGGGATTGTCGAACTTCACTTCGGGGGCGAGTTCCTTGAGACGGCCGTCGAGCGTCAGCTTGCCGTCTTGCACGGCCGCCATGATGGCGATGCCGGTCAGGCTTTTTGAGATCGAGGCGGCGCGAAAGACGGTGTCGGGCGTGACGGGTGTTGCTTTCGTCTTGTCGGCAAGGCCGTAGTCTTTGACGAAGGTGATCTGTCCATTTTCGACCAGCGCAAGCGAGGCGCCGGGGATGGCGCCGTCGCTGAAGATTTTTGCGAGTTGACGGTCGAGATCTTCGTGGGTTGCGGGTGGCGGTGGGGCCTTTGCTTCCTCGGCGTGACATATGGTTGACGCGGCAAGTGAGGCGATGGTCGCAAGGACCAAAAGGCGGTGCATGAGTTTCCCCGGTGTGTTCGTGTCGGGGAAACCTTTATCATGCCGCTTGTTGTTTATGCATATGCACAAATCCGCGATTGCCGCACAACCTCGAGAGGTGCGGCGTCGGCCTTAATCGTCTGATTGTCTTATGCGGTCGCCGCCGGGATGACGGGTTGGGCGCCTTCGTCGCTCAAGAGCACCATCATCATGTTGGAGACGAGCACCGTCTTTTGCGCGGAGGTCATGTCGGTGATGCCTTCGCTTTGAAAGCGGTCGAGTGCCATTTTGACCATGCCGATGGCGCCGTCGACCATTTTCTCGCGCGCTTGGATCAGCGCTTCGGCTTGCTGGCGGCGCAGCATGATCGAGGCGATCTCGGGCGCGTAAGCCAGATGCGTGATGCGCATTTCGAGAATCTCAAGCCCCGCCACGTTGATCGAGCGTTGTAGCGATTCCTTCAACAGATCGGAGACCGCCGCCGTGTTGCCGCGCAGGGATACGTGCTCGTCTTTGGTGGCGTCGTAAGGGTGGGTCGACACGACGTCGCGCAGCGCCATTTCGCATTGGGTTTTGATGTAACCTTCGAAGTCGTCGACGTCGAAGGCCGCTTGCGCCGTGTCACGCACCAGCCAGCCGACGACGGCTGCGACGTCGATGGGGTTACCGACCTTGTCGTTCACTTTGAGCGTCGGTGTCGTGAAGTTGCGGACGCGCAAGCTGACCTTCTGCTTGGCATAGAAGGGGTTCACCCAATGAAAACCCGAGTTGCGCACAGTGCCGATATAGCGCCCGAAGAGCGTGAGGACCGCGGACTCGTTCGGCTTTAGGACCAGAAAACCGATTGCCATAAACACCGCGGCGACGATGATCGGTACACCGACAATCGGAATGCGGACGAGCGCGATGCCGGCGACAAACATCGCCAGAAGGACGAC
>JAIOOZ010000018.1 GCA_021414185.1 Betaproteobacteria bacterium | reverse complement strand
TTGCCGAGGAATTTCGTATGACTGAACCATGACCTGAAACCGCGCCGATTCGATGATCAAATTCACTGTGACCAGCACCAAGGGGGGTGTCGGCAAGACCACGCTCACCGCTAATCTGGGGGCGCTCCTTGCCGACATGGGACTGCGCGTGCTCCTGATCGACGCCGACGTGCAACCCTCGCTGTCGAAATATTTTCCGCTTGCGGTGGCGAAACCGGCTGCCGGCCTGACCGAGGTGATCGTGCGCGGTGCGGTCAGCGCGTCGTGCATTACGAAGACCCGGTATCAGAACCTCGACATCGTGATCTCCGACGACCCCGAGGGCAATCTCCCTCACTGGCTGCTGAATCGCATCGACCGCGGCTTCCGGTTGCGCTTTGCGCTCCAGTCGCCAGCGGTGGTCGACGCCTACGACTGCGTACTGATCGATACCCAGGGCGCCATCGGACCCTTGCAGGATGCGGCGGTACTCGCCGCCGACATCCTGGTATCGCCGATCACCCCGGAGATCCTCTCGGCCCGCGAATTCCGCGACGGCACTATGGAACTGCTCGATCGCCTGGAGCCGGGCGGCGCACTGGGTGCCAGCCTGGGGCCGATGAAAGCGTTGATCTACCGGCAAGACCGCAGTGCGGATGCCCGGATCATCGCCAGCGGCATCCGCGAGGACTTCATCAAGCTCAAGGGCCGGGTAGCCGTTCTGGAAACCGTGGTGCCGCATGCAAAGGCCTACAAGGAAGCGGCGACGCTGCGCGTCCCGGTGCATCGCCACGAACGCAAGCGCGACGGACCAACGCCGAGCGCCTACACCGTCATGCACCAGTTGGCCTGGGAGTTGATCCCCAGCCTCGAAGGCGTGTTCGCCGATCTGCTGCCCAGACGGGAGGTCCAGCGTGAGTGACGAAGCCATGCCACCCGGCGCTGCTGCCGAGGCTGATCAGGCCGCCGTAAAGGGGGTGGCCCGTCCTACCTCCATCGAACAGAGACGACGGCTGGTCGCCGAGTCCTTGCAGGTTGGCAATCTGGGCAACAACGCCCGTGACCTGCCGGTCCAGGCCGATCCGACCCATGACTGTCAGATTGAGCTCTCGGTGGAGGACATCCGTCCCTATGAGCACAATCCGCGGCGGGCCAACAACGCCAAGTTCAACGAGATCAAGGCCTCGATCCGCGCCAGCGGCCTGCGCAATCCCTTCACCGTAACCCGCCGGCCGGGTGAGTCGCACTTTGTCGTCGAGGCCGGCGGCAACACGCGCCTGCTGGCCATCAGGCAACTTTGGGCAGAGACACGGGAGCCGCGTTTCCACAAGCTCGGTGTCCTGTTTCGGCCGTGGCGCTCGGAAAGTCACGTACTTACCGCCCACCTCATCGAGAACGAGCAGCGCGGCGACATGAATTTCTGGGACAAGGCCAGCGGTGTCGTCGATCTCAAGGCCCGAATCGAAACGGAGAAGGGAACCACGCTCTCCCTGCGACAACTCGAAGAAGAAATGAAGGCGCTGGGTTTGTCCATCAATACCGCGACGCTCGCCCACTACCTGTTCGCCACCGAGCGGCTGGGCATCCTGGGCGAAGCCGTTATCGATCTCTCGGGCCTGGACGTCAAGACCCTCCAGCCGCGGCTCAATGCCATGAAGCGTTATGCGCAGACGCGCACATCGCTGGCCGAGGACGAACTCTACGCGATGGTCTTCGAACCAGTCTTTCGCCATACTGCAGACGAGTATCGGCGCAGGTCTAGCTTCAGCATTGCGGCGGTATGCCGGGCTTGCGAGGAGGAGCTGGCTGATGTACTCGGCGAGCCTGTTGCCGAACTGCGCATGGCGCTCGAACCGGCGGCACGGTCGCCACAAGTCTCAGTGGGGGGCTCGCCGACGGAGCCGACTGTTAGCACCGCTAACACCGGGATGGCCGCTCCCAGGCACAGTGCTCAGGCAGAAGGTGCGATTCCTGCCAACACCGAATGTGCTGCCGTTCATTCTCGGGTTATCGAACAGGTGCACGTATGCGCTGGCCTTGTCGGGATCAGCGATTGTCTGCGCAGCGACGAAGCGGCGCCGCTTGGTTACCGCATGGACCAGTTGCCGATTCCAGCTCCTGCGGATGTGCTGCACCCAAGCCAGCAATGGGCCTGGCAACTCTTGACGCTGGTGTCCGCAACGGCGGCGCCGCCGGAAGGTTTTGCGGCCGGCGATCAATGCGCTTCTGATAGCACGTTGCGGGTGCCCGACCAACCGGTGGATGCCTTCCAGTTCGATGCCGCGTTCTTCGGTTGGCTGGTCGATGCCAATGACCGGACGGCCAGCGCCTGCTGGGATCTCATCGGTTTGGTCAGGGAGTTTCGCTCATCGGTTTCCATGCCCGGCCTGCCGTGCAGTGAAATAGATGCGGAGGACGCCTGATGCTGCCGCTCTTCGATACGCAGGTGCGCTTGGTACTGCTCAATCACGTCGCCGTGCGACTGGCCGAGGCGCAGCCGGATGAACTCCACGCCGCCGGCATCGAGAACGAGCAACTCGCGCGCCTGCGGCACCTGTCGGCCCTCGATCTGAACCGCCTGGCCACGATGCGCGACCTGACCATCGGCGTGACCTTTGATGCCGCCGAACTCACTGCGGGGCTGCGCACGGTCTCGCTGGTGAATGAGGCCAAGGCGCTGGAGGCGTATTTCATTCGCCATGGTGCGTCCTGGCAGATGATGAGCGCGCTCTTCAAGATTCGCCGCAAGGTGACGCTCAGGCGCCGCCGCGACTGCGGCGCCTGGAGACCGTCAGGCCGCTTCCCGCTTCCCGATACCGTCCTGCGCGAGCGCATTTACCGGGCATGGATTGCGATCGACGACCCGGAGCCGCGGGTGCGCTACTACCGCCTGCATCAGGCGTTTCCCAAGCTGTCCCTCGCCGTTCTGGAGGCAGTGGCGCGCAGTTTCGAGGATGAGCCATGAACGGCCGCCTCTCGGTTCCGCCGGGCATCACTGCCGAACTGCTGCTCGACGTCTTCGACTTGCCGATCAGCTTCCACCGTTGTCTGGTCCCGATCACGGGAGGCGTGACGGCGGCGCTGATGCTCTCGCAGGCCATCTGGACCAGCGAGGCGCTCGACCCCGAGGTCGGCGGCTGGTTCTGCAGGTCCCAGGAGGAGTGGACCGAAGAGACCGGGCTTTCGCGGTGGGAGCAGGAAACGGCACGGCGGGCTTTGCGCAGCGGCGGCTTTCTCGAAGAGCGGCGCGCCGGCATGCCGGCGAAGCTCTGGTTTCGGGTACGACCCGAAGCCGTAGGGCGCGCATTGCAGGCGCACGCCAACCCGGTTCGCCGATGACGGCGCACAGGCCCAGACATGAGAGACCGAGAACCGAGAATCGTAACCAGCGCCGATGACGACCCATGGCAATCCGCCCAACAGGAGCGAGCGCTGGCGA
>JAIOOZ010000613.1 GCA_021414185.1 Betaproteobacteria bacterium | reverse complement strand
GGCTTGGCCGGATATGCCTGCGCATGGCCCTGCGCGTGCACGCAAAACAGCGCCGCCGCCAATACACAGGCAGTCTGCCAGCGCAGGCGACCCCTGCGCATGCCGGGCGTGGAAGCGATCGCGGTCTGCATCAAGCGGTCTTCGCGGGCGCGAGCCATGGCAGTTGGGTGCGATAATGGTTTTCGAAGCGCGCAATCGCTGCGGCATATTTCAGCGTGATGCCGATTTCGTCCAGCCCCTCGAGGAGCTGCGCCTTGCGCGACGGTTCGATTTCGAAGCCGCGCGACGTGCCGTCCGGGTACCTGACGGTCTGGAGCGCGAGGTCGATTGTTACTTGCGAGCCGGGTTGCCGCTCCAGCAGCGTGCACAGCGCTGCGATGCCGGGCTCGGGCAGCACGACAGGGAGCACGCCGTTCTGCACGCAATTGCCACTGAAGATGTCGGCGAAGCTCGGTGCAATCACGCAGCGGATACCGAAGTCGCGCAACGCGTAGACCGCGCCTTCGCGCGTCGAGCCGCAGCCGAAGTTACGGCCGGCCACCAGTATTTGCGCGCGCCGGTACGGCGGCTGGTTCAAAACGAAGCCGGCGTCTTCACGGTCGCCGGCAGCGTAGCGCTTGTCGCGGAACAGAAAATTGCCGTAGCCCGCGGACAACGGCTTGCGCAGAAAGCGGTGCGGTATCAGTTCATCGGTGTCTACGTCGGCATGGCAATAAGGTGCGGCGACTGCCGTGAGCGTCGTGAAAGTTTCCATCGTTACGCTCCCGCCATTTCGCGCACGTCGGCCAGGCGGCCGGTGATCGCCGCCGCCGCTGCCATCGCCGGGCTCACCAGGTGCGTGCGGCTGCCCTTGCCCTGCCGCCCTTCCATATTACGGTTCGAGGTTGACGCGCAGCGTTCGCCTGCGGGCACGAGGTCGCCGTTTGCGCCGGTGCACATCGAGCAGCCGGGCTCACGCCATTCGAAACCCGCGCTGCGGAACACGTCATGCAGACCCTCGGCCTCCGCGGCACGCTTTACGGTCATCGAACCGGGGACGACGATGGCCGGAATGCGCGCCTGCTGCCCGCGCACGACGCGCGCGGCGTCGCGCAGATCATCGAGGCGTGCATTCGTGCACGACCCGATGAAGACACGGTCGATCGCGATGTCTTTCATCGCCATTCCCGGCGCGAGTCCCATGTACGCGAGCGCGTGTTCGGCGCGCGTGCGGCGGGCGGGATCGGTCATCGCGCACGGATCCGGAATCACGTCCGAGACGGCGCACGCCTCGTCCTGCGATGTACCCCACGTCACCATCGGCTGCACCAGCGACCCGTCGATAACCACTTCCGATTCGAAGCTGGCTCCCTCGTCCGTCGACATCGTTTGCCAGAATGCGCGCGCTTCAGGCCAGGCTGCGCCCTGCGGCGCATGGGGCCGCCCGCGTAAATACGCGAACGTCGTTTCATCGGGGGCTATGAGCCCCGCGCGGGCGCCGGCTTCGATCGTCATATTGCACAGCGTCATGCGCGCTTCCATCGGCAGCGCACGCACCGCGCTGCCCGCATACTCAATCGCCGCACCGCTGCCGCCCGCCATGCCTATGCGCACAATGATGGCGAGTGCGAGGTCTTTTGCGCTGACACCCGGGCGCAGGCTCCCATCCACGCTGATGCGCAGCGCGCGCGGCTGGCGAAACCACAGCGTCTGCGTCGCCAGCACGTGCTTGATCTGGGACGCGCCGACGCCGAACGCGAGCGCGCCGAATGCGCCGTTGGTGCAGGTATGCGAGTCCGACCCCACAATCAACATGCCCGGATGCGCCATGCCGAGTTCGGGGACCACGACATGCATGATGCCCTGTTGGGGGTGGGAAATGCCAAAGTGCACGATGCCGGTACGTTCGGCGTTCGCCTGCAGGCGCTCGACCATGCCGCGCGCTTCGGGATCGGCGATGCCGGCGCTGCCGAGTTCGCGGCCGACGGTCGGCACGTAGTGGTCGGCGAAGCCCAGGGTTTGCGCGGGGCGCATGACAGCGCGCCCTTCGCGGGCGAGTCCGTCGAACGCGTAGAACGGCCCCTCGTGAACGACGTTGTAATCGACGTACAGCAGGAGCTCGCCTGCGCGTTGCTCGACGGTGTGCAGGTCGATCACTTTTTGCAGCATGGTCCTGGGCGCTGACATGGCGCGGTCCTTTATGAAGAATGATCCGATAGCGACGGCATGAGCAGGCCCGCTATTCGGCTTTGATTTGGGTCACCGCGACGATCCCGGCCCAGCGCTTGATTTCCGCGCGCAGGTAAGCCGCGAACTCGGCGGGACCACGTCCCGTGATCTGCCCGCCCTGATCCTCGAGCAGCTGGCGCACCTCGGGCATCTGCAACACCGCCGTGTTTTCAGCATGCAGGCGGTCGATTACCCTGACCGGCGTGCCCGCGCGTACCACCATGCCGTACCAGGAGACGAATACATAGCCTTTGACGCCCGCTTCGTCGATGGTCGGCAGCTCGGGCAAAGCCGGCGAACGCTTGCTGTCCGTAACCGCCAGCGCCCGCAGCTTCCCCGAGCGCATGTGGGGAATGATGCCGGGGGACGTCGAGAACATCAGATCGACCTGACCGCCGAGCAGGTCGATGGTCGCGGGCCCGGTACCCTTGTATGGCACATGCAGCATCCGCGTGCCCGTCATGTGGTTGAAGAGCGCGGCCGACAAATGGGACGGCCCGCCCAAGCCCGCCCCGGCATACGTGAGCTGCCCCGGATTTTTGCGGGCGAGCACAATCAGCTCCGCGACCGAAGTTACCGGGAGCGCGTTGCGCACGGCAAGCACGTTGGGCAGGTCGGCTATATGCGTAACTGCCGCAAAGTCCTTCACGAGATCGTACGAAAGCTTCTGCAGGCTGGGCAGCACGGTATGCGTCGAAATGATCATGAGCAGGGTGTGGCCGTCGGGCGCCCCACTGGCCGCCGCCTCCGCGCCTATCGCGCCATTGCCGCCCGCGCGGTTGTCCACCACGACCGTTTGACCGAGTCTGTCGCCCACCCGCTTGGCGACGATGCGTCCGATGAGATCCGTGCCGCCGCCGGGCGGATAAGGAATGATGAGCCGCAGCGGGCGCACCGGGTATTCCTGTGCAGCCAACGCCGACGGCGCACCTGCCGCCAATGCCAAACATGCCAGTGCTGCCCACTTCATTTGCTCCTCCACGCGCCGCCCCGCCCCGTTGTTATGCAGACCACCCTCAATTCCGGTCGCCCGTGCAACGATGACAGGCTGGTCGCTTATGCGCTATCGGGCGCGACGATCGAACAGTCAATAATGGTTACGGCCACTTTCTCATTGTCGCGCTTCATTAGGCGCGCCTCTCGCGACCGCCTTATTCTTCAACGTAGCCGGTTTTTCTGCGACGGTCGAGCCACCAACCGTATTGCACCGGCAACGTGTTGTATTCCGTATCGTGTTCCAGCGCGCGCGCGGCGTGCGCGGGCCAGAACGGGTCGTAGAGGATCTCACGCCCGACGGCAATCAGGTCGGCCTGGCCCTGCGCGAGAATTTCCTCGGCTTGCCTGGCGTGCACGATCAGGCCCACGGCCATCGTCATCAGACCCGCATCCTTGCGCACCCGCTCCGCGTACGGCACCTGAAAACCCAGCTTGGGCGCAATCCGGCTCGCGGTGGGCGAGCGTATGGCGATGCCGCTCGCGGAGCAGTCGACGACGTCGACGCCGAGCGCCTTCAACTCGCGCGCGAGCACCACCGTATCGTCGAGCGTCCAGCCGCCCTCGTCCACCGCGGACACGCGAAAGAACAGCGGCTTGTCCTGCGGCCAGACCGCCCGCACCGCCGCGGTAACTTCGAGCGCGAACCGCATGCGGTTTTGCAGGCTGCCGCCATACTCGTCCGTGCGCTTGTTCGAGGCGGGCGACAGAAATTCGTGTATCAGATAACCGTGCGCGCCGTGTACTTCGACGATGTCGAAGCCCGCCTGCAACGCGCGCTGCGCCGCTTTCACCCAGTTGGCCTGCACCTCCTGGATGTCCGCCTTGGTCATGGCGCGCGGCAACGGCCAGCCTTCGAGATATTCGACCGCGCTCGGACCGATGACGGGCCAGTGCGCTTCGCCTTCGACGGGCACGCTGCGGTCGAGCGGACCAAATCCGGCCCACGGCTTGTAGGTCCCGGCTTTGCGGCCCGCGTGATTCAGTTGGATCGCCGCTGCCGCGCCCTGCGATTTGATGAAAGCGCTGATGCGCCGCAACGGCTCTATGTGCTCGTCTTTCCAGATGCCCATGTCGCCCACCGTGCCCAGACCGCGCCGCTCGACCTTGGTGGCCTCGGTGAAGACAATGCCGGCGCCGCCCATCGCGAACTTCGCGAAATGCGCGAAATGCCAGTCGGTGACGAACCCGTCGACCGCTGAGTACTGCGCCATCGGCGAGACGACGATGCGATTGCGCAACGTGACGCCGCGAATCTCCAGCGGCGTAAAAAGCAGGGGCGGCTTGCGGTTCATTGCGGCGTTAGGTGCGGCTCTTGCGGACGACACTGGAACTCCTCGTGGATCTTGCACACCCGACCTGAAAGCATCGCGGCCGCTGCCTTGCGCCCGGCCTGCCCTCGCCCAAGCGTTCAATATCCTGAACGGTGTTCAAATTGACGATACGCTCGCTGCGAAAACATGTCAACGCAAGCGCCCCGCTATTTCGCGGGGCGCTTGCGTTCCAGAAACGCCGCCACCCTGGCGCGGTGGTCCGGCGTGTCACGCAGGATCGAGGTGTGCGAGGACACCATGTCGAGGTGAGCCGCAAGCGGCATGCTGAGTCCCTGATAGACGGAACGCTTGTAGGCACGCACCGCCTCGAACGGCTGACTCGCGATCGCGCGCGCCAGTTCGTAAGTCGCGGCCATGAGCTGGTCCGGGGCGGCCACGTTGTTCACGAGGCCGATACGCAGCGCTTCCTCGGCGCCTATCGCACGCCCGGTCCAGAACAGCTCCAGCGCGCGCGGCGTGCCGATGATGCGCGGCAGGTAATAAGTACCGCCATCGCCCGCGATCAACCCCACGTTGATATAGCTTTCAGCGACCATTGCCGAGTCTGCCATCAGCCGCAGATCGCACATCAACGCCATGTCGAGCCCCGCGCCGCGCGCCGTGCCGTTGATCGCGGCTATCGTCGGTTTGTCCATGCGCTCCATGATGAAAGCGATTTTATGCACATGCCGCCACAGGAAGTCCTTGCGCTCGAGTGCGTCATTGTTCGCGCGCTCTTTCTGCACGCTGATGTCGCCCCCGGAACAGAACGCCTTGCCGGCGCCCGTGAGCACGACGACCCTGATCTTCGGATCGCTTTCGCATTGTTCGAGCAGCGCCCCCCAGCGCACGATCATGTCCTTCGTGAAAGCGTTGTACTTGTCGGGCCGGTTGAGCGTAATGGTAGCGACACCGTGCTCGTCGACGTTGAACAGGACCAGCGATTCTGCAGTCATTGTCATTTCTCCTCAGGGTTTAACGGTTTCAGTGGGCAGGCACTGCGTCGCCCGAACACGCGCGCGCCTGTTGTGGCGTATAGCCCAACAGTTCGACCAGCACTTCGACGGTGCTCTCGCCAAGTTCCGGCACGTGTGGCCGCGGCGCCGTATGCAAACCCGGCATCTGGAACGGCGCGTTGGGCACCCAGTACTCGCCGACGCGGTCCTTGACGCGCGTCATACCACCGCGCGCCTGCATCTGCGCGTCGTTCATCGCTTCGTCGACCGTCCGGTAACGCGTGCACGGCACGCCGCCCGCCAGCAGCGCGCTTTCGCATTCCTCGCCCGAACGGGTTTGCGTCCACTGTTCAATCACGCCCATCAGCTCCGACCAGTTGGCTTCGCGCGTGCGGGTCTTGGCGAACCGCGGATCCTGTATCCATTCGGGATGACCGACGGTACGCGCCAGTTGCTCGAAATTCTTCTGACTCGTTGGCGCAGCCACGACATAGCCGTCGAGAGTCTTGAGCGGCTGGTAGACGCGGATTTTTTCGCTGGTGGGCGCCTGCGCTTCCTGGCATTCGTAAACAAGGAGGTTGAGCATCGCGTCCATCAGGGCGACATCGATGTACTGGCCCTTGCCGGTTTGCTTGCGGTTGTACAACGCCGTCTGCACCGCGCCGAACGCGGACATGCCGCCGAATACATCCGCAATGAAGGTCGCCGTATTCGCGGGCCGGCCGCCGCCCTGGTAATCAACCTGCGCGAGATCGAACCCGCTTGCAGCGTGCACGATCGGCGCGTACGCGGGGCGCTGCGCATTGGGTCCGGTCTGGCCGAAGCCGGAAATCGAACAATAGATGACGCCGGCATTCGTCTGCACGACCTGCGCATAGCCGACACCCAAACGGTCGGCGACGCCCGGCCGCCAGTTTTCAACGATGATGTCGGACTTCGCGGCAAGCCCTGCCGCCGCGTCGCGGCCCGCCGCGGTCTTCAGATCGAGAACGATGCTTTTCTTGCCGCAGTTGAGATGCCCGAAGAAGCTGCTGTAGCCGTTGCGCACCGGGCGCCGGCTGCGGTTGTGGTCGCCGGCCGGCGGCTCGACCTTGATGACTTCCGCGCCGAGATCGGCGAGCAGTCGCGTGCAGTACGGGCCGGACAGCATGTTGGTGAAATCCAGGACGCGTATTGCATCGAGGGGTCCGTGGGGCGCAGCAGAGTTCATCGCGATTCTTCCTCCTGGTGTTGGCGTGCCGTTCCGGCACCGTGTTTATGGCAGAGCCGCGCCGATATCGGGCTTGCGCGCGGCAACGACGTATGGCCAGAGCGCATCGCCGCCAAGCTGAACGGCGACCGCACCGACCCACGCCTGCCATTCCGACTCGGTCCCGAATTCGTCGCGCCATGCCCACAGGCGGCGGGTGCTGCGGTGCAGCGAGTGTTCGTGCGTAAAGCCCATCGCGGCGTGCACCTGGTGCGCAACGCCCGCCACCACGGCCACTGCCTCGCCGATGCGCGCCTTCGCCGCTGCAATTTCGAATCGCGCAAGTCGTGCCGAATTCGCTTCGGCGGCGGCCTGCGCCACTGCACTGCCGGCGGCGACCTGGGACGCCAGCGCCGCGATCTGCTGTTGCACGGCCTGGAATTTGCCGATGGCTTTGCCGAACTGTATGCGCTCCTGCGCGTAGGCGACGGTCAGCTCAAGCACGCGCTCCATGGCGCCCGCCATCTGCTGCGTGCGGAACAGTGCGCCGCGAAAGAAGAGCTCGGCGCGGCCCATGCCGTAACCGGCGGCGCCTACCCATTCGTCGGCAATGACATGCTGCTTAAATTCCCAGTCGTCGCGCGGTTCTCCCGCGTAATTGGTGGCTTCGATTCTGCTGTCGGCGTCGTGCACGACGACCGTGCGCGCGCCATCATCCGCGTCAAGGGCAAGCACCAGTGCCGAAGCGTGGCGCGCTCCGGGCAGGCGCTTGACCGTGCCGCTCACCGTCCAATTGCCGCCGCGCCGCTCCAGGCGCAGAGTGTCGCCACGCAGGACCGGACCGGCGGCGAGCGGCCCTTCAATCGGCGGCAAATTCGCCGCCGCGAGCAGCGTTTCCGCAAGCCAGGTTTCGACCAGCGGAATGGGGCCGGCGTGACGGCCGGCGACGCGCGCGAGCGCGCACAAGTCGACGAGCCCCGCGCCAGCGCCGCCGCGAGCTTCGGAAACCGCCGCGGCCGCCAGTCCCGTGTCGCTCAGGGCCTGCCATAACGCCGCCGGCCATGTCCCCGCCTCCGCGGCCTCGGCGCACTCGCGCGAACAAAGATCCGTGAAAACGCGCTCCGCGGTGTCAGTCAGCAGCCGTTGGGTATCGCTCATCGCAGCCCCAGGCCGCGCGCGATGATGCCGCGCAGAATTTCGCGGGTGCCGCCGCGAATCGGATACGACGGCGCATAGAGCAGCGCGCGATCGAGCATCGCATTGAACGGGTCTTCCGCGGGCAGGCGCGCGCGCGCTTCTGCAGACACCACGCGGCGTGCGGCCTCGGGAATGTCCTGGTCGAACTGGTTGCCGAGATCTTTGACGAGCGCCGCCTCGACCGCGGGCACCACGCCCTGGTTCAGCAACCCGGCCAGCGAGAACGACATGCGGTGCAACGTCCATAGATGCGTGACCAGGCGTCCGATCTGCTCAAGCGCGCCGCGATCGGGATGCGGGCCCGCACTGTCGAGCAGGTGCACGAGCACGCCGTAAGCATTCAGCCAGCGCTCGGACCCCGCGCGCTCGTGCGCGAGTTCGCCGGAAACCTGCGTCCAGCCGCTGCCGACGGCACCGATGACGCGATCGTCAGGCACCAGCACATCGTCGAAAATCACTTCGTTGAAATCGTGATCGCCCGCCAGATTGATGATCGGGTTGATGGTGATGCCGGGCCAGTCGAGATCGACGATGAACTGCGTGACGCCGGCATGACGATTGTCGTGATCGTACGGCGACGTGCGCGCGAACAGGTTCATCAGGTGGGCCTTGTGCGCATAGCTCGTCCAGACCTTGCGCCCCGAGATCCGCCAGCCGCCGTCGGTCGGCGTGGCCCTGGTGCGGATGGACGCGAGGTCGGAACCGGAGTCGGACTCGCTCATCCCTACGCACACGAAGCATTCGCCGGCCGCTATCCGCGGCAGATAAGTACGCTTCTGCGCTTCGGAGCCGGCGGCAAGCAGCAGCGGCCCGAACTGCCGGTCCGCGAGCCAGTGCGCGCGCACCGGCGCGCCGGCGGCGAGCAATTCTTCGGTGACCACGTAGCGTTCGAGCGACGTGCGCTCATGACCGCCATAAACCCGCGGCCAGGTCATGCCTATCCACCCCTGCGCTGCGATCTTGCGCGTAAACGCCGCGTCATAGCGATCCCAGCCGGCGGGGTCGCGCGTATACGAACCTGCCGCGAATTCGGCGCGCAGAAAGCGGCGCACATCCTCGCGCAGTCGCTCCAGGTGTTCGGGCATCTCGATGCCGGCAAGACTGAATGAGGTAAACATGTGTTTGTATGCGGACGGTCGTGGGCGGGAGCGATGTTCGATACAGTTTAATGCGTGCGCCGCGCGGAATTTTCGGCGGGCGAACCGCGGCGTGTCAAGAATTGCAGCGCACTGAGGTGCGCGTGCGGCGCGACCGCAGGGTGCCGCATGTTGCGCATCACAGAACACCTGCCGCGCGCAGTGTCTGCGTTTCATGCACGCTCAGCCAGCCGTCAAGCGCACGCTCCGCATCGGGCGGTGCAGGCGGCGTCGGCATGTCCGGCACGGTACGGCTGAAGCGTGGACTCGGCGCGGGCTGCACGACGCCGTCGATTTCCACGAAGGTCTGGCGCGCCTTCAGATGTTCGTGCAGCGGCGCCTCGGCCATGCTCAGCACGGGAGCGAAGCAGGCGTCAGTGCCCTCCAGCACCTTGCACCACTCGTCGCGCGTCTTCGTCTTGAAAGCGCGCTCAAGCATACCGTGCGCGCGGCCCCAGTTCTGCGCATCGCGCTGGGCACCTATCTCCGCGGACGAAATTCCCATCAGCTCGAGAAACTGCGCGTGAAAACGCGCCTCGATCGGCGCCACCGAAACCCAGCGGCCATCGGCGCATTCATAAACATCGTAGAAATACGCGCCCGAATCCGAAGTATTCGTGCCGCGTTCGAGCGACATCAGCCCGGCGGCATACAGCCCGAAGACCGAAGTCATCAGCGATGCAGTGCCGTCGACGATTGCTGCATCGACGACCTGGCCTTGCCCGGATTGCCGCGCTTCAATCACCGCGGCGAGCATGCCCATCGCCAGATACAACGAACCGCCCGCGTAATCGCCGAGCAGATTGAGCGGCGGCGTGGGCGGCTGTCCTTTGCGGCCTATCGAGGCGAGCGCGCCAGCGAGCGCGATGTAATTGAGATCGTGACCTGCCGCGGACGCGAGCGGTCCGGTCTGGCCCCAGCCCGTCATGCGGCCATAAACGATGCGCGGGTTGCGTGCAAAGCACACCTCGGGACCCAGCCCCAGCCGTTCGGCGACGCCCGGCCGGAAACCCTCGATCAATCCATCAGCAGCCGTGACGAGCTTGAGCACGAGTTCCACCGCCGCCGGCGCCTTGAGATCGAGCGCGATCGACTTGCGATTGCGCAGCAGCAGGTTGAATTTGAGCGGCCGTGGATTGCCGAGATCGACAGGCTCTTTGCGCTCGATGCGCAGTACCGTCGCGCCGAGATCCGCGAGCAGCATCGCGCACATCGGACCGGGCCCGATACCCGCCAGCTCGATGATTTTCATGCCCTTCAGCGGTCCCATGGCGCTCCTTTGCGCGCTGCACATATCACAGCCGTCGCTTTCATGGCGTCTGCCCTGCAAACATGCCCGAGGCCTGCGTCGCGACGTCCGCCATCAGTTTGCGCAGCGCGGGCAGATCGCGCTGGAAGCGGTCGACCGGCGCGCCAATCAGCAAGGCGGCGACCGCCCTGCCGTCGGTATCGAACACCGGCGCCGCGAGCCCGGCCGCGCCCGGCACCGCCTCGCCTATGCTGATGGCAAGACCGCTGCTGCGGATCTTCTTGATCTCCTTGCGCAGTTCCACGCGATTGGTGACCGTGCGCTCGGTCATCGGCTTTAACTGCACCGTGCGCAGATAATTTTCACGCCAGTCTTCGTCCGCATAGGCGAGCAGCAGGCGCCCCGCCGCGGAACAATAGAGCGGCCGCGGCGCGCCCAGCGGCGCCATGTAGCGGATGGCCCGCGGGCTGTCTATGCCCTCCACGTACGTCACGCACCGCGCCGACTTGTCGATCACGGCGAGATACACCGACTCCTGGCTGCGGTCGACGAGTTGCTGCATGAACGGGCGTATGAGCTTCGGGAAATTGCGCGTCGAAAGAATGTCCGCCGCAAGCCGGAATATGGACGGCCCGAGGCGATAGATGCCGCCCTCGTGCGTGAGGTAGCCCTTGGCGACGAGCGGCCGCAACAGCATCAGCATGCTGCTCTTGGGCGAATCGAGTTCGGCGCTCAACCGCGCCAGCGTCATGCCGTCGCCGGTACGGGCGATCGCGCCGAAGAGCCCGAGCACGCGGGTCAGCGAGCGCGGTGAGTTTTCCTGCTGTGCCATACGGATCCTGTCTTCACGTAGCCGGCCCCGCATTGACAGCGCGGGACCAGGCGTTCATTATATCGAACACCGTTCAAGAAAAGCGAGTACGGAAACGCACTCGCTGCCGTATGACGTACAGCCTAACCGATGACCATCGTCAAATTCAGGACCTGGTAAGGCGCGTGGCGCGGGAGAAAGTCGCCCTCCGCGCCGATGACATCGACCGCACCGCCGAGTATCCCGAGGACATGTACGCGCTGCTGCGCGAACTCGGGTTGTTCACGGTGCCGTTTCCACAACAATATGGCGGCACCGGGAGCATGCTGTCGGCCTGCATCGCGGTCGAAGAGCTTGGCCGCGTCTGCTACAACACCGCCTACCTCCTCGTCGTGCAGTGGATTCCCTTCGGCGCCCTGCTCGCCGGCGGCACCCCGGAGCAGCGCGAGCGCTATCTGCCCGGCCTTGCCTCCGGACAATTGCGCGCGGCATTTTCGACCACCGAACCGCAGAGCGGGTCCGACGTGCAGGGTATCCGCACCAAGGCGACACCGGTCGCGGGCGGTTATCGCCTCGACGGCGCGAAGATCTGGTGCACGAATTCTCACGTCGCCGATTTTATTCTCGTCGCGGCGAAGACCGCAGGCACCGACGGCAAAGCGGAGATCAGCCTGTTCATCGTCGACAAAGGCATGCGCGGTTTCGAAGTCGGGCGCAAGGAAGACAAGATGGGGGCACGCGGCATTCCGTCGTGCCCGCTGTTCTTCGACGACGTGTTCATCCCCGAGCACAACCGCCTCGGCAGCGCGGGCAACCAGGGCTTCAAGGTGGTGATGGAAGCGTTCAATCAGTCGCGCCCAATCATTGCCGCCCGTGGCGTCGGTCTCGCGCAGGGGGCGCTCGATCACGCCACCGAGTTCATTCAGAACCGCGCCGCGTTCGGGCAGAAAGTCAGCGATTTCCAGGGCGTGCGCTGGATGATCGCCGATATGGCGATGCAGACCGAGGCCGCGCGCCAACTGGTCTACCGCGCGGCATCGCTCGTCGATGCCGGCGTGGCGGGCCGCGAACTCGCCCCGATCGCAGCCATGGCCAAGTGTTTCGCCACCGACGTCGCGATGCGGGTGGCGACCGACGCCGTGCAACTCTTCGGCGCCGCCGGCATCTCGGCCGAGTACCCGATCAACCGCTATTTCCGGGACGCCAAGGTGCTGCAGATCATCGAAGGCACCAATCAGATCCAGCGCAATATCATCGCCGGCAGCGTGCTCGGCAAGCCGCAGCGCCGCTAGCCATCGCCACCAAAGGAGTCAGCATGGAAACAGTAGGCATAGGATTTCACTTCGAGGACGTGCCGGTCGGGCGCCAGTTCCGCACCATCGGCCGCACGGTCACCGAGGCGGACATCGTGAATTTCGTGAATTGCACGGGCATGGTGGAAGTCCTGTTCACCAACATCGAGTTTCTCAGGAGCGAGTCGGACATCAAGGGCAGGCTCGCGCCCGCCGCCCTCGTCTATACGTTTGCCGAGGGCCTGCTGGTGCAGGCAACCATGCAGCACACGGGTTATGCCTTCCTGAACATGCAGCTCGACGTCAAAAGCCCGGTGTTCGCGGGCGATACGATACACGTCGAGTGCGAGGTGACGGAGGCGCGCCTGAGCCAGAGCAAGCCGGGACGCGGACTCGTGCGCACCAGCAACCGTGTCGTAAAACAGGATGGCACCGTGGCGCTCGTGTATACGCCGCTGCGGATGCTGAAGTGCAAACAGAAACCGGCGTGACTGCGCGGCTCGACGGGCCCGCCGCAACCGGGCCGCTGGCGGGCATCCGGGTCATCGATATCACGATCAACATACTGGGTCCGCTGGCGGCCCAGATACTCGGCGACATGGGCGCCGACGTGATAAAAATCGAGGCGCCGGAAGGCGACCCGATGCGCTACTCGGGTTTGTCGAAGCACGCGGGCATGGCTTCGCTCTTCATGAATACCAACCGCAACAAGCGCAGCGTCGTGCTCGACCTGAAGCGCGCGGCCCCGCTCGACGCGCTGCTCCGCCTGGTGGAGACGGCGGATGTGTTCATCCACAGCATGCGTCCGCAAACCGCCGAGCGCCTCGGCGTGTCGTATACGGCTTTGCGCGCACGCAACCCGCGCATCATCTACGCTTACGGGCCGGGTTACCGCAGCGACGGTCCGCAACGCGACCGCCCTGCGTTCGACGATGTCATCCAGGGCGAAAGCGGTCTGGCCGCGATGGTCGGGCGCAGCGTTGGCGAGCCGCGCTATACGCCAATGATCATTGCCGACAAGCTGTGCGGCAACGTACTCGCCTCGGCGATCGGCATGGCGCTCTTCAGCCGCGAGCGCACCGGCCACGGCCAGGAAGTGAGCGTGCCCATGCTGGAGACCATGCTCTCGTTCAATCTGGTCGAGCACCTGTGGACCAATTTTTTCGAAAGCGACCGCGACAACCTCGGCTATGCGCGTATTTTCTCGCCGCACCGCAAACCCTACGCCACGCGCGATGGGCACATTTGCATGCTGGCCGTCAGTGACAATCAGTGGCGCCGGCTGTTCGCCGTGATCGGCAGGCCGGAGCTCGGTGCCGACGCGCGTTTCGCGGAAATCAAGGCGCGCACGACCAACATCAGCGAACTCTACGGCATACTCGCCGCGGAAATAAAACGTAAAACGACCGCCGAATGGCAGGCGCTGCTCGACGCGGCGGACCTGCCGAATGGCGCCGTCAACGACTTCAGCGGCATGGCGGAAAACCCCTATCTCGATACGACGGGATTTTTTCGTCACTACGAGCATCCCTCCGAAGGCGCGATGGTGACTACCGCGATTCCCGTGCAGTTCGGGTCCACGCCAGGGAGCCTGCGTTTGCCGCCGCCGCGCCTCGGCGAGCATACCGAAGCCGTCTTGCGCGATATCGGTTACGCGGACGCCGGTATTCACGAAGTCATCAGCGCCGTCACCACCAACTGATGCCTGCGCCCGCCGCAGACGCACTGCCGGCGTACCCGACGCTGCTCTCGCCTGTCCGGCTCGGTCCGTTGCACCTGCGCAACCGGCTCGTCATGGGCTCCATGCATACCCGGCTGCCGTTTGGCGAAGGCAATCCGGCGCGGCTGGCGGCTTTTTACGCGGAGCGCGCGCGCGGTGGTGTGGCGATGATCATCACCGGCGGCGTCGCACCGAACACGGCGGGCCGCATGGAAGAAGGCGCGGCCGTGCTCGATAGCGAAGACGCGCTCGCCGAGCACCGGCAGATCGTCGCGGCGGTGCATGACGCGGGTGCGGCAATCGTCATGCAGATCCTGCATGCGGGGCGCTACGCCAAACATGCGGAAGCGGTCGGCCCCTCGAACATCAGCGCGCCGATCAACCCGGTAAGACCCCGGCGCCTGAGCGGCGACGAGATCGAGAACACGATAAACGATTACGCGAACTGTGCTGCGCTGGCCCAGGCGGCCGGCTATGACGGCGTCGACGTCATGGGTTCGGAAGGCTATCTGATCAACGAGTTCACCGCGAAGCGCACCAATGACCGCAGCGATGCATGGGGCGGTTCCGCAGATAACCGCATGCGCCTGCCCGTGGAAATCGTCAGACGCACGCGCGCGCGGGTCGGCGCCGCATTTGCCATCCTGTATCGCATATCGGCGCTCGACCTGGTCGAGGACGGCGCGACTATCGACGAAACACTCGCGCTTGCGCGTGCATTGCAGGATGCCGGCGCCGATGCGCTGGGTACGGGCATAGGCTGGCACGAGTCCCGCGTGCCGACGATCGCTTACATGGTGCCGCGCGGCGCATGGCGATTTGCCGCTGCACGCCTGAAGCGCGCCGTAACCATACCGGTAGTCGCATCCAATCGCATCAATACGCCCGCACTGGCGGAAGACATCCTGCGCGCGGGCGATGCCGACCTGATCGCACTGGCGCGCCCGCTGCTGGCCGACCCTGAGTTCGTCGTCAAATCACAAACGGGACGTGCGTCGGAAATCACGCCCTGCATCGCGTGCAACCAGGCGTGCCTCGACCATATATTCAGCGATCGCGCCGCCACCTGCCTCGTCAACCCGCGCGCGGGCCGCGAGCTCGACTACATCCCGGCGCCCGCCGTCAGGGTGCAGCGCATCGCGGTTGCGGGCGCGGGTGCTGCGGGCATTGTGTTCGCGCTCACCGCCGCCGCACGCGGTCATCACATCACGCTTTTCGACGCCGCGCCGCAGCTGGGCGGCCAACTGGAGATCGCGCGGCGCATACCCGGCAAGCATGAATTTGCAGCACTGCTCTCTCATTACCGGGACGAACTCACACGCCTGCGTGTGGACGTCAGGCTCAGGACCCCATTGACCGCGGAGATGGTGCGTTCAGGTCATTACGACCGCGTGGTGGTGGCGACCGGCGTAGTACCGCGCAAGCCCCGCATCGACGGCATCGATCACCGCAAAGTCGCGTGGTATCCCGACGTGCTGAATGGCGCGGTCGAAGTGGGCCGCCGTGTCGCCATCATCGGCGCCGGGGCGATTGCTTTCGACACCGCTGAATTCCTCACTGCAGAGCCCGGGCATGGCACGGCTGAAGAATTCCATGCGGCATGGGGCGTGGAGACGAGCGGCGGAACCGCCGGATCGCTCACCGGAGTTCCCCCACTGCCCTCGCGTCGGGAAGTACACATACTGCAGCGCAGTGCGGGGCGGCCAGCCGCCCGCCTGGGCATTTCGACGGGCTGGATCGTACGCACCACGCTCAAGCGGCGCAACGTCGCCATCACGACGGGCTGCACATATCGGCGCATCGACGACGCTGGTCTGCACTACGCGAGCGGTGGGGAGAACAGGTTGCTGGAGGTCGACAACGTCGT
>JAIOOZ010000017.1 GCA_021414185.1 Betaproteobacteria bacterium | reverse complement strand
GCGCCCGCCGGCAGCAGCAGTCCGTACCATTGCGTGACGTCGTAGCCCGGCAGTATTTCATTCATGGCAGGCAGATTCGGCAGCGTGCGCTTGGGGCCGGTGGTCGCGAGCATGCGCAGCTTGCCAGAGTGCGCGTGCGGCACGACCGACGGGCCAGTGCCGAACATCATGGTCGTTTCGCCCGACATCACGGCGATGGCGGCGGGGCCGTTGCCTTTGTACGGGATGTGCACGGTCTTTACTTTCGCCAGCAGGTTCAGCAGTTCACCCGCGAGATGCGGCGCGCCGAGGCTGCCGCTGGAAGCGTAAGTCAATTTGTCCGGATTGGCTTTGGCGAGCGCTATGAACTCTTTGATGTTTTTTGCGGGCAGCGAAGGATGGACCGTGAGCACGTAGTCCGACAATGCGACGAGGCTGATCGGGTTGAAACCGCCGCGCGTATCGACCACCACCTGCTGGCCCATTTGTTCGCCCAGCGCGGTGGCGATGATGCGTGCCGCGGCATCGGTGCCGCCGCCGGGCGGATAGGGCGATATCAGCTTGATCGGTTTCGACGGGTAGGCCTGCGCCGAGGCGACCGGGGCCGCCAGCATGGTCAACAAAGCGGCCGTAAAAACGGTTATTAAGCGTGCTGCGCGCATTTTTGCTCCTCGAAACGTCCGATTGTTTTCCGCTGATGGCGGTAGTGGGTTACAGTCCGGGCCGCCACGCCATTTATCCTGGTCACGCAGACGGGCGGCAGGTCCTTGCCCCGATGCATTTCCCGAGTTCGTCATCTTATCGCAGCAGCAGCGCGCGCGCAGCAACAGCGCCGCATTGCCGTTGAGTGATAGGAGTGCCTTACAGTGGTCGCCTATTGTCTCCGATTGCCTGTGGCGGGCCGCCGGTCAAACTTACGAACGAAGGAACACACCATGGAAACGCAAATCGCAACAGCAAAAGTCATGACCGATCTCACGTGCTGGAAATGCGGCGAAGAGACTTTGAAGCAGATGGTTGAAGCGGCCGATCCGAAAGCATTCGGCGGCGCCAAAGCGGTGGCGTCGGGCGTGATGCAATCGGAATGCACGAAATGCGGCACGCATTCGGTGAACGCAGTGCAGGCGCGTCACAACAAGGTGCTCGGTCGCAGGAATCGTAAAGCGATCATCAAGGAATCGAACCGCAAGTCGGGTTAAATCTGACTGCGTTGCGCCATTCTCATCCTCCCCTTCAAGGGGAGGACTGAGGTGGGGATGGGTCACCCGCACGCACGATGGAACCCATCCCCATCCCACCCTTCCCCTTGAAGGGGAAGGAGTCTGTTGATCACCCTTCGAGGTGGTGCGCCGGGTCCGCAGTCCAGCGGTTGAACGCGGGCCGTGCTTTCATCTCCGCGTACCAACGCGCAACGTTGGGCGGCGTCTCGGTCGCGAGTCCGAGCACGTGCCAGCGATGCACGCGCAGGCCGAGCGGAATATCCCCGTAAGTGAAACGCTCGCCCGCGATGTAGCGGGTGCGCCCGAGTTGTTCGTCGGCGATGCCGATCGCGCGCGCGAATTTTGCGCAAGCCTTTGCCAGCACCTGCGGGTCGCGCTGGCTTTCCGGCAGCCGGATGAGATGCATCGCCATATCGTGCTGCGGCGGCAAGAGCTCGTTGTTCTCCCAATCCGTCCAGCGGCTCGCGGAAGCGAAGGTCTTGATGTCATTGCCGTACAACATGTCCGGCGCGTACTGCATCGCCAGATAACGGATGATGGAGTTCGATTCCCACAGTACGAACCCGTCATCGTCTATGGTCGGCACGCGGCCATTGGGGTTTTTCGCTCGGTACTCGGGTGTGTCGACCACGCCGAAAGGTTTGTTGCCTTTCGACACGTGGCCGCCCGGCCCCATTTCGGCGCTGGCGAGAATGAACTCGAACTCAAGCCCGATTTCGGCGAGCGTCCACAATACTTTCTGCGTGCGTCCCGACGACTGGCGTCCCCATAGTTTCAGCATGTGCGATCTCCAGTTGGCTGCAGAGTCATCGTGCGCAGCCCAATCCCATCCTCCCCTTCAAGGGGAGGACTGAGGTGGGGATGGGTTTTAACTTGCGCACCGTGTACCCATACCCATACCCATCCCCATCCCATCCTTCCCCTTGAAGGGGAAGGAGATGACATTGCGTGAAATCAGCCGGCGCGCAATCCGCGATCGAGCCCGCGCAGCAGCGGCAGGATGACGTCTATGCTGGGTGTAGCGATTTTCAGTTCGCGCGCGAACGCCTGGATCTGGCCGAGCAGCGCGTCGGCTTCGAGCGCGCGATGCTGCAGCACGTCCTGCAGCATCGAAGGGCGCTGGCCCGGTTTGCCGCGGCGCGCGAGCTTCTCGACATCCATTTCGGCATTGAGGTCCCAGCCCTGCGCCGCGGCGACCGCGAGCGCTTCGCGCATGACCTTGACCGACAGGTCGCACAGGCCCGGGTCGGTGCCGAGGCCGCCGAGATCGATACGCGTCAACGCGGCAAGCGTGTTGCCCGACGCGTTGAGCACCAGCTTTTGCCAGATATCGCGGCGCAGTTCGTTCGAGACGCGCACGTCGATGCCGCCGCCGCGCAGCATTTCCACGACCTTGTTGAGCCGCTCGCTCGATGAGCCATCCGGTTCGCCCAGCACCAGGTGATTCGGTCCGGAATGCACGATGACGCCCGGCTCGACGAGGTCGTTCGGCGAGTGCACGACGCAACCGAGCGAGCGCTCGGGCTTCACGTGGTTCCACAATGCGCCGTCCGGATCCAGCAATGACAGCGTGCCGCCGCCGCCTTTGAGCCCGTGCCGCCACCACCACGGAATGCCGTTGTTGAGGAACACCGCGCAGCCGCCTGGCGCAATCAGTTTGCCTATCGCGGCGGCGGCGGCGGGGAGCGCGGCGGTAGCTTTGACCGCGACGAGCACGACATCCTGCGGCGGCAAAGTAGATGGATCGTCAGTGGCGACTTCGGGTTTGGCGTGGATTTCCTGGCCGCCCATGCGCAGCAGGAAGCCGCGCACGCGGACTGCCTGCAACTGCGCGCCGCGCGCAACCACCGCAACTTCGCAGCACTCTGCCGCCATCAAACGCGTGGCGATGTTGCCGCCGACGGCGCCGGCGCCGAATATGCAAACTTTCATGACCTCTCCCCGATTGTGGTCGCCGCGCGCG
>JAIOOZ010000016.1 GCA_021414185.1 Betaproteobacteria bacterium | reverse complement strand
CGGAAGGCTTCGAGATCGAATGCCCCCTTGCCCCGGCGCAGCTTGCCGCGCAGCGGGGCGAGGCGCGTGCGATCGACCACGCGCGCGCGCAAGACAAAACCGTCGGGGCCTTTTTCGAGTTGGAGCCGGTCGCCTGGCTTTACGCCGAGCGCATCCAGAACACGCGCGGGAAACGTGACCTGGCGTTTGGCGGTGATTTTGACGAACATGATGGTCTCCGGTTACCTTACTTTAAGTGTATTCCGGTAAGGAGGTTGGGTCAAGCCGGCCCGCCTCTCCCCTCTCGCCTCTCCCCTCTCGCCTCTCCCTTCATTCTCCCGGCTTGATCTTGTTGTCGCGCACCACGCGCGCCCAGCGCTCGACTTCGTTGACGAGGAACTTCTGGAATTCGTCGGGTGACGAAGCCGTCACCGCCAGCGACTGCTGATCGAGGTGTTGCTGCAGCGCCGGCGTCTTCAGCGCCTTGGTCACTTCAGCATGCATGCGCGTCAGGATAGTCACGGGGGTGTTCACGGGTGCGAGCAATCCCCACCACGCTTCGGCTTCGAATCCCGGCATCACCTGCTCGGCGACGGTGGCCACGTTGGGAAACTGCGGGTGGCGTTTGGGCGAAGTGATGCCGATCGCCTTCAGGCGGCCGGACTGGATGTGCGGGGAGAACAGCGCCAGTGATGCGACACCCAGCGGTACATGGCCGCCGATCGCGTTGATGACGAGCGGGCCGCCGCCTTTATACGGGATATGCGTGATCTCGACTTTCGCATAGCCGCTGATCATCGCCATCGCGAGGTGCGCGAGACTGCCCGAGCCGATGGAGCCGAACGCGACCTCCCCCGGCCTGGCTCTTGCGAGCTTAACGACTTCGGTGAAAGTCTTGTACGGAAACGACGGATGCGCCGTAATCACCATCGGCGATTTGCCGATCAGCATGATGGGCGCGAGGTCCTTCAGCGTGTCGAACGGCATGTTCGGGATCAGGCTGGGGTTCACGCCGTGCGTGTCGAATACGAGCAGGAAGGTATTGCCGTCGGGCGGCGCCTTTGCCGCCATGCCGGAGCCGATCGCGCCCGACGCGCCGCCGCGGTTGTCGACCACCACCGGCACGCCAAGAGACTGCTGCAAGTACGGCTGCAGCAGCCGCCCCACCTGGTCGGTCGTGCCGCCCGGCGGGAAAGGCACGATGATGCGTATGGTCTGGTTCGGCCAGTTCTGGGCGTGGACGGCGCCGCTCGCAATGAGCACACCCACGGCGAACAGGCGCAGTAGTTTTTTCAGCTCGTGCATATTTTTCTCCTCCAGCGAAGTTGAATTATATGCCCATGCCGGCGCGAAACGTCGATGTTCGTTTCATGTCCGCGCGCCAAACAGGCGGCCGGCCGTCAGGCATAATCGGCATACACTGAACAATCCGGAGTTGGCTACTGACATGAACGGCGCTGAAAGCCTGGTCCGCACGCTGGTCGACAACGATGTCACCGTCTGTTTCAGCAATCCCGGCACTTCCGAAATGCATTTCGTCGCCGCGCTCGACAAGGTCGAAGGCATGCGCTGCATACTCGGGCTTTTCGAAGGCGTGGTGACGGGCGCGGCGGACGGTTATTACCGCATGACCGGCAACCCGGCCTCGACCCTGCTGCATTTAGGCCCGGGGCTCGGCAACGGGCTCGCCAACCTGCACAACGCGAAGAAGGCGCGCTCCGGCATCGTCAACATCGTCGGCGAGCACGCGAGCTACCACATCAAGCACGATGCGCCGCTGACTTCCGACATCGAAGGCGTTGCGCGCCCCATGTCGGATTGGGTCAAAACTTCGCGCAGCGCCGCGGCCGTCGCGGCGGACGGCGCGCTGGCAATCGAAGCAGCGCGCGCGGCACCCGGACATATTGCGACCCTGATACTGCCCGCCGATACGGCGTGGGAAGAAGCCGCATCGCCAGCGGCGGCCCGCGCGCCCGCGCCGCGCGCTGCAATTTCCGCTGACGCCATCACCGCCGCAGCACGTGCATTGACGTGCAATCAACCGGCCATGCTGATGATGGGCGGCGTCGCCGTGCGCGGCAGGGCGCTGGAACTCGCCGGACGCATCGCCGCCAAAACCGGCTGCCGGCTGATGTCCGAGTACAACAACGCGCGCATGGAATGCGGCGCCGGACGCGTGCGCGTGGACCGCCTGCCGTACGTGGTCGATAACGCGCTCGCTGCATTGAAGGATGTGCGGCAAATGATACTGGTGGGCGCGAAATCGCCTGTTTCTTTTTTCGCCTACCCGGGGAAACCCAGCGTGCTGGTTCCCGACGGCTGCGCGGTCACGCGCCTGGCGGGCGTCGCGGACGATATCGAAGCGGCGCTGGCAGCGCTCGCCGCGGAACTCGGCGCGTTGCAGTCGGCCCCCGCGGGCGTCGCATCACTGCATCGCGCCGCGCCGCCCACCGGCGCTGTCACACTGGACGGCATTGCGCAATTACTGGCGACGCTGATGCCGGAAAACGCCGTCATCGTCGATGAAGCCGTCAGCAGCGGGCGCAACTTCGGCGCGCACATGCACAGCGCGCCGCCGCACGACTGGTTGAATCTCATGGGCGGCGCAATCGGCTGCGGCCTGCCGCTGGCGACCGGTGCTGCGATCGGCGCCCCGCAGCGCCAGGTGATCGCGCTCGAAGGCGACGGCAGCGCCATGTACACGCTGCAGGCGCTGTGGACGATGGCGCGCGAGAATCTGCAAGTGCTGACGATCGTGTTCGCCAACCGCTCCTACCGCATCCTGCACGGCGAACTGGCGAATGTGGGTGCGGGCACGCCGGGCCGCAAGGCCAACGACATGCTCACGCTCGACCGCCCCAACCTCGACTGGACCGCGCTCGCCAAAGGGTGCGGCGTGGATGCGGGGCGCGCGGCGAGCCTAGACGAGCTCGCGCAGCAATTCAAGCGCGGGTTGTCGGCGCAGGGGCCCTACCTGATCGAACTCGTGATGTGACGCAACACCGCGCCGCGCTAGGCGTTTTTTGAAATATGCGCCGACTGGTTCTTAAACGTCATTCCCGCGTAGGCGGGAATCCAGCAAGTCCATGAATATATGGACCGACAATTTCCTGGGCTCCCGCCTGCGCGGGAGCGACGGACGTTTTTCAACAGACTGCTAGTGATGTGACGCAACGCCGCGCCGCGCGCGCTAGGCGCCTTTGTCGTGCTCGAAGCTCAGGTTCTGGAATTCGTTTTCGCCGCCGCCCACCGTCATGATCGTGATGCCCTTCGGCTGGCGCTGCCAGACGCCGGCGCGCTGCTCGCCTTCGGCAATCTGCTCCGGCGTGGCGATGCCGGCCAGCACCTGCAACAGCTTCGCGCCGGCGCTGGCCGGGTTCTGCCTGACCGCAAGCGTCGCCCACATCACGGCGGCCGGCAGGTCCTGCTGCGGCCCGTTTTGCATGAGCACGAGACCGAGGTCGTACATCGACCTGTCTTCGCCCAGCGATATCGAGTATTCGAGCAGTTCCTTCGCGAGTTCCATGTCCCTCTCAACGCCGCTGCCCTTGGCATGCAGGATGGCGAGGTCGTGCGCGGCAACGCGATGGCCGTGCTTGGCGACCGCACGCGGATACATGCGCGCCGCAAGCCCGACACTGGGCGCATCGAAACCGGCCCCGTGCTCGAGCAACAGCCCCAGGTGATACAGCGCGTCGCCGTGGTCCTGCTTGGCCGCCATCAACAGGCATTGATGTCCGCGCCCCGTGTCCTGTGCGACATCCTGGCCGGTCACCAGCCGGTAACCGAGCGCGAATTGCGCATCGGCGTTGTTCCCGAGTGCCGCGCGTTCGAGCCAGGCGATTCCCGCCCGCGCATCTTTGTCGATGCCGTCGCCCGCGAGCAACATCATCCCCAGCCGATACTGCGCAACCGCGTTGCCCGCGTTCGCCGCCTTCGTCAGCCATGCGAACGCCTGCTTCGGATTGCGCTTCGCACCCGCCTTGGTGACGTCATCGAGTAGCAGCACGCCGAGATTGAATTGGGCGGCAACGTGGTCCTGGCTCGCCGCTTTGAAATACCAGTTGATGGCTTTCGGCAAATTGGCCGCAACGCCGCCGACGCCCGTTTGGTAGATTTTTGCCAGCGCGAACTGCGCCTCGGCGTCGCCGCTTTCAGCCTGCGCGGTCAACGCGGCGAGATCGCTCACGCCGGCGCGTAGACCCAGAGATCGAGTTGCACCGTGCAGCCGGGCACCGGCAGGAAAGGCACCTCGACAGCCGAGTACGGCAGGTGCTGCCCGGGCAGATGCTCCTGCCACACCTGATAAGCCGGATAAAAATCCCTCAGATCGGTGTGAAACTGCTGGATGCGCACGACGTTGGCAAGCGAAGTGCCGGCGGCCTTGCACAACTTTTCGGCATTGACCAGCATGCAGTCCAACTGCGCCTGCACGCTGGAGCCGAAATGCGGTTGCGCAGCATCGACGCGCGCGGCGTCCACCAGTCCATTCCGATCAATCGCGAGCAGCCCCGAGATAAACAACAGGTCACCGGCGCGCACCGCCTGACAGTAACCGGCCCACGCGGGCATCACGCCGGCATCGATGCGGCTCGCGCGCGTCTTGCCCTTGCTGCGCAGCGCGATGGCATTGATCTCGACGCGCCCTTCTTCGATGGCGAGGCCCGGTGTCGACATCGGGATCACGCTCGTTGCGGGCGGATTTTTGCGAAAGTGCGCGCGCCACACTTCGTTGAACGCCGCGAAATCCGCCGGGTCGCGCAAGTACACCTGGCACTTCACCACGTCGGCGAGCGACGAGCCGGCAGCTTTAAGCGCAGGCTCGAGTTTCTGTTTGATCGTGTATGCGGTCTCGAGCTTGACCGGCACGCCTTTCCACAAATGGCCGGCCGGCAGCCGCACTTCGGGGGCGAGACCGTCGGTCAGCACCAGCGCATCGGCGAGCCGCCCGGCGACGAACACGAAATCGCCCGCCGTCACCGCGAGACTGTAGCCCGAGCTCTCGTGGATCGCGTGCGACTTGGGCCGGATGTGCTGCACGCGCACGCCGTCGGCCGCCGCCATCATCTGCATTTCGATGTCCTGGCCGGCGAGCAGGAAGCGCGGCATCAGGATGGAAGTGCTCGGCGGAATGTGATCGCCGAGTGCGGCACGGCGCGCGCCATGATACGGCGGCACTGCGCGGTAGTCGTTGTAATACTGATCGACGCGCACGATATTGGCGTAACTGCTGCCGCCCGCTTTCAGCACGCGGCCGAGGTTCGCGAATATGCGGTCGGACTCGCGCCGGTGTTTGGAGCTTTCCCAATCCGGCAGCGCGGCTTTCATGACAGCGGGATCCATACCGCCCGCGAAATCCGCGTTGCCCTTGTGGCCGGTGGCGAATATCCAGTTGCCCGCCTTTACGCCCGGAGCGTAGTGGATGCCGCCCTGCTCTATCGTCACAGGCAGCAGTGCTTTCACTGCAGATTTTTTGCGTATTGCCATTTCAGTCAACTTTCTCTTACCAAAACATTGGATCGCAAAATGCCAACGACGCTCCTTCCCCCTTGACGGGGGAAGGCGGGGATGGGGGTGTAGTCACCGAGTGCAATCGCAATTTTCACCCCCACCCTGGCCCTCCCCCATCAAGGGGGAGGGAAGCCGTTTTAAAGCACAGAAAATTTATGTTTGCGGAGTGGCGCCGGCTTCCTTGATGAGCGGCGCCCAGCGCTTGACGTCATCGACGAGGTATTTCGTGAATTCTTCAGGCCCGAGGTAACGCGGTTCGCCCCCGGCGTTGAAAATGCGTTCCTGGATGTCGGGCAGCTTCACCACTTTGGCGATCTCAGCGCTCATGCGGTTGACGATCGCTTTCGGCGTGCCCGCCGGAAACGCCGCACCGGCGAACCCCGCCAGCGTGTCGAACGGGTAGCCGCTCTCGGCAAACGTCGGCACCTCAGGCAGCACGCGCATGCGCGCGCGGCCGGCCAGCGCAATCGCCTTCACGCGCCCGGCGCGGATATGCGGCAGCGAGCCCGGCACGTTGACGAACACTGCGTCGACGCGCCCGCCCATCAGGTCGATCATGCCGGCGGCGCTGCCGTTATACGGCACGTGCAAGGCATCGAACCCCGCAACTTTGCGAAAGAGTTCCATTGCCAGATGCTGCGCACCGCCCGCGCCGGACGACGCATACGAAATGGACGGAGATTTCTTTTTCGCCCATGCCGAGAAATCCTTCGCGTTGTCCACCGGCGTCTTCGCCTGCACCACGAGCAGGCTGGGATATTCGGCGATCAGCGCAACCGGCGCGAAGTCTTTGAGGGAAAAACCGAGATTGGGCACCAGCGTGAGCTGCAGCGACAGCGGCTGGCTGATGAAGCCCAGCGTGTAGCCGTCGGACGGTGCCTTGGCGACCAAGGCGTTGGCGATCACGCCGTTGGCGCCGGGGCGGTTGTCGTAGACGAAACCCTGGCCGAGATATTCGGTCAGCTTCTGCCCGACCGTGCGCGTGAGTATGTCGGACACACCGGCCGGCGGAAAGTCGATGATCCAGCGGATCGGCTTGGTCGGGTAGTCAGCGGCTTTCTGACCCGCTGCCTGACCTGCCGCCACTGCAACCAACACCCCCAGCACGATGCGAATCAATGCGCGCATTTGGATTCTCCCTTGCGGACTACCGGCGCTGCCCACTACCGGCTATGGGATTATACCCACGCGGCTTGCGCGCCTGTATGCCGGACATCCGGGTCACGGTCAGCAAATCGTTTTGCGCACCAATCTCCCGGCAGGCACGGCATGGACTAATCCCGGCGTTGCTTTGC
>JAIOOZ010000015.1 GCA_021414185.1 Betaproteobacteria bacterium | reverse complement strand
CCAACGCCGAAGCCAACAGCAATTTCGGTTTCAGCCTGCCCTGGTGGGACCGCCTGTTCGGCACCTACCGCACCACGGCGCAGTTGCCGCAGGAGCGCATGAACATCGGCGTCGAGGGCCTCACCGGCGATCCTGCTTGTGTACGGCTGGGCGGCATGCTGGCGATCCCCTTCCGCCATGGCGGTGATGGCTACGCCATCGGCCACTCGCCGGAGGCAAGCCGTGACGCGCGCTAATGCGGCGCGGACGGCGCTGCTCCTGGCGCTCGCCGCAGGCCTGGTGTTCGCCTTCGGGAACCGCGATCTGTTCAGCGAGCAGAGCCTGCAAGGCCTGATGGCGGCGGCCGGTGGCTGGACTCCGCTGATCTTCGTCGCCCTGTATGCGGCGGCCACCGTGCTGTTCCTGCCCGGATCGGTGCTGACGCTCGCCGCCGGCGCCCTGTTCGGCGTGGTGGCCGGCGGACTCTACAGCCTGGCCGGCGCGACGCTGGGCGCCGTGCTGGCCTTCCTCATCGCGCGCCACCTCGCCGGCGACTGGGTGGCGAAGAAGGCCGGCGGCCGGCTCAAACAATTGATCGAAGGCGTCGAGGCCGAAGGCTGGCATTTCGTCGCCTTCGTCCGCCTGGTGCCGCTGTTCCCCTTCAACGTGGTGAATTACGCGTTGGGCCTGACGCGCATCCCCCTCGGCGCCTACACGCTGGCCTCGGCCGTGTGCATGCTGCCCGGCGCGCTGGCCTATGCCTGGCTCGGCCACGCCGGGCGCGAAGTCATCGCCGGCGACGCCCACGCGATCCGCAACGGCATGCTGGCCCTGGCGGTGGCGGCGGCACTGATGTTCCTGCCACGCCTGGTGCGCCAGTTCAAGGCGGGATTGATGATCACCCCGGAAATGCTGAAAGCCCTTCAGCGCGAAGCGAACATTGCGGTGGTCGATGTGCGTGAGGCAAAGGACTTCGACGGCGAAACCGGCCACGTCCCCGGCGCACTCAACCTGCCGCTGGGCGAACTGCCGGCCCGTGTCGATGAACTCGCCTCCTGGCGCAAGGACGGCATCGTGCTGATCTGCCGCACCCAGGTGCGCTCGGGCCAGGCCGCCCGTCTGCTGGCGAAGCACGGCTTTTCAGGCCTGCGCGTGGTGCGCGGCGGAATGCTGGCCTGGCGCGAGCTGGGCTATCCCACGGAAGGCGGCACCACCGCCGCCACCCCCATCGCGGAGAACGCCCTTGGCCACCATCACGCTTGAACAGCCCGTCGGCGGCTTTCCGCGCGCGCCGCATTGCGTCGGCGCCGGCGAGCAGGACACCCTGCCCTCGCGCTACGGCTGGCCGGTCAAGCTGCTGTCGATGGCGGCCTTCACCCTGGCCTTCGTCGGCTGGCTCAACGAGACCTGGCTGTTCCTGTTCGAGAGCCCGATCTGGCTCAACCGCTATACCGAATACGCCATCATCCTGGCCTTCGGCACCTGGCGCATCGTCGCCGAAAAGAATGCCTACACGCGGCGCCGCCTGATCATTCTGGTCGGCGTGGTGACCGGCCTGTGGTGGCTGGTGCCCTGGCTCAACCCCTTCTTCGAGCCTTACGTCGGCTACCTCTGGTCGCAGCCGGTGTTCCCCTCGCTGCACACGCCGGGCACGCTGACTTTCTTCCTGGTGCTG
>JAIOOZ010000644.1 GCA_021414185.1 Betaproteobacteria bacterium | reverse complement strand
GGGTCAGGCGTGCAGCAATGCCAGCAGCTCACGCACCGTATGGTGTTCGATATCGAGAGCGACGGCGGCGATTTTGTCGGCCGGCAGCTTGGGATTGATGCCGCGGAATTTTTCGGTGATGCCTTTGGCGTCTATCGGCACTTGCACCGAACCGGTCGGATTCAGGATATCGACACGCTCCCATTTGCCGTCGCGCTCGGCTGCCACCCAGCCCGCAAAATCCTTCGGATACAGCTTGTCGAGTTCGGGATCGGGCACGAGCTTGAGGTTGTTCGCCAGCGCGATCAGCGCGGGGTCGGCCATTTTCGCTTCGCTGAATTGTGCGGGGAGTACTTGTCCATCGACCAGAGCTGCGGCGACGGTATAGCGCAGGCTCATCTGCGCGTTGAGCGCGGAGGACGGTGCGTAATCGAAACCGCATTGCACGTCGACCACTTTCGAGGTGCCGACGCGCACCGGTACTTTGGTGTTCCATGCGCCGCCGAATTTTTTGCGCAGTGCAAGCGCCGCGTCGATATATGAATGCGTGCTGCCGCAGCAGGAATAAGTTTTGATGGCGGTCTGGTCGAGGTGATAGACGCTGCCGAGGTCTTTGGTGAGCGGGGCGGGGTCCGACGCGTCGGAGAAGGCTTTCAGTACCCCGCCGTCGTCGAATTCGTAAATCTGCGTCGGGCCGGTGAAGCCCAGTTGCGCGAGTTCGGCGGCGAGCACGCCGGAGTGCGCGGCTTTGCCTGCGTGCAGGCGTTTGCTCATGGTGCCGTCGGCGTTGAACGCCCACAGGCCCGCGCCCTGGGTGCCGGCGAGGCCGAGTGCCCACGCGCATTCTTCGGTATTGAGTTTCATCAGCGATGCTGCTGCGGCCGCGGCGCCGAAGGGACCGCAGACGCCGGTCAGATGCCAGCCGCGCAGGCGGGTTGCCGACGGATTGAGCGCGAGGCTGGTGCGTATCATCACTTCGTAACCCGCGGCAATCGCGGTGACGAGTTCGCTGCCGCTGCTGTTGAGTTTTTCGGCAACCGCCAGCGCGGCAGGCACGACCACTGCGCCCGGATGCAGCTTGGCGTTGTGATAATCGTCGAGTTCGAAGGCGTGCGCAGAGGTGCCGTTGACGAGGGCGGCGTCGGCTGCGCGCAAAGAAGCGCGCGCGTCGCCCCACACGGTGGCTTCAGTGGAAGTGCCGCCGCGGCGCGCCCACGCGAGCAGCTTTTGCGCCCACGGCGTCTGGTATCCGTAAACGCCCGCGCCCAAGGTATCGAGTATGGCGATGCGGACGACTTCGCGCGTGCGCTGCGGCAGGTCGTCGTAAGCGAGGGCGGCAATCCAGTTCGCGACTTCACGGGTCGGTGCGGCAATGGCGCGACGGTCGAAGTTCATGGAATTTCTCCTCGCTGCAAATACGTGGCGCCGTCGTGTTTGTCTGCGGCGTCCTGCTGGTGGAGGCTATTGTAAAGTGATGCGGGGGCCATGTCATTTCTCGGAGAAAGCGCGGCCGCCGGCTTGACACTCGCGCGCGCGCGACGGCATACTCGACCTCGTTTTCCGGTGCGACGGTCGTCAAAATAATTTCCGCGCCGCGATCAGAAAAAATCCGGCAGCGGCGCAACGTTTCTGCTGAAAATCAACCTGAATTCGAGGAAGTCCAATGAACGACTTTGACGTAATCGTGGTGGGCGGCGGCAACGCGGCGTTCGCGGCAGCAGTGTCGGCCAAAGAACACGGCGCCAAGCGCGTGCTGGTGCTGGAAAAAGCGCCGAAGACGCAGCGCGGCGGCAACACCCATTTCAGCGGCGCGATATTCCGCCACTACTTCAACGACGTCAAAGAGCTCGACCGTTTCGTGCCGGATGCGGAAGAAAAATATCCCGGCTTTCATGCGGGCTGCGGCATTTATTCCAAGGACGATTTCCGCGCCGACCTGATGCGCGTAACCAACGGGCGCAGCGACCCAGAGTTGTCGAAGATCCTGATCGACGAATCGTACGACACGCTGTGCTGGGTTCAGGAAAAGGGGCGCATGGAATTCGAACTCGCGCATTCGGTGATGGGCGTGCGCGTCGGCGGCAAAATCAAATGGCCGAAGGGCGCCATCGTGCGCGTTGTGCATGAGGGTGTCGGCCTGTCGCAGACCTGGTTTGAAACCGCGGAAGCCGAAGGCATAGAGGTCCGCTACGAAACCAGCGCCACGCAACTGACGCAGGGCGAAACCGGGCGCGTCAACGGCGTCGTCGCGCGCGGTCCCGACGGCATCGCGACACTGACCTCCAAAGCAGTGGTGCTCGCGGCCGGCGGCTTCGAGACCAATCCGGCATGGCGCCGCCTGTACCTGGGCGATCCGTGGGACCACGCGAAAGTGCGCGGCTCCAATTTCAATTACGGTGAAGGCCTCAAGATGGCGATGGACATCGGCGCCATGCCGTGGGGACATTGGGGCGGTTGCCACGCGACGCCGATCAACGCCGAGGCGCCCGATTACGGCCGCCGGGATCTGACCGATAAAACCAACCGGCTGTCCTATACCTACGGCGTGATGATCAATACCGAAGGCAAGCGCTGGGTGGATGAGGGCGCGGACTTCAATTCGTACACCTACGCCAAGTACGGCGGCATGATACTCAAGCAGCCGGGCAGCCTGATTTACCAGATATTCGACAGCAAGGTGCTGGAGATGCTGGAACCGCGTTACTCGACCACGGTGCCGTTCAAGGCGGACACGCTGGAAGGCCTGGTCAAGCTGCTGAAGGTGGACCAACAGCAGGCAGTCAAGACGCTGCACGAGTACAACGCCGCGGCGGGTCACGGCAAGTTCGACCCCATCGCGCTCGACGGTTTGCACACCGAAGGCATAGAGCCGGCGAAAACCAACTGGGCACAGAAGCTAGACAAGCCACCGTACGTCGCTTATCCGGTGACCGGCGGCATTACTTTCACGTTCGGCGGCCTCAAGATCACCAAGGATGCACAGGTGGTGGCGACCGACTGGAAGCCGATTCAGGGTCTGTATACCTGCGGCGAGATGGTCGGCGGGCTGTTTCACTACAACTACCCGCTCGGTACCGGCCTCATGTCGGGCGCGGTGTTCGGGCGCATTGCGGGACGCAGCGCTGCGCTATCCTAGTTCGGGCGCAGCGCTGCGGCGCCGGTGGGCGCTGCACATTCCGCGGGCGTGATTTATTCCCGTTCCGCAGTCAGGATGTTGTCAGGATGCGGTTGGCTGCGCCCGCGTAGTATCATTGCGTCGTTTCGGGGGCCGCACATTGCGGTCGCGATGACTGCGGACTAAATGTCAGAACTCCAAAGCAATCTTTCGATCCTGTTCGTCGATGTCAGCGACAGCGTGCGTCTTTACGAAGCGCTCGGCGACGCCGCGGCGTTTCGCGAGGTGCACGATTACCTGAACGTGTTCAAGGACGTGGTCGTCGAGTACAAAGGGCGGGTGGTCAAGACCATAGGCGACGGCGCGCTGTGCGCGTTCCCGGACGCCGATTCGGCGGTGCTCGCCGCGTGTGAGATGCAGGGGCGGGTGCAGGAGAAGCAGTCAGTGCAGGACCGCAAGATCGCCATTCGCATCGGCCTGCATCACGGCCCGGTGCTGCTCACCGACGACGATGTGTTCGGTGACACGGTGAACACCGCCGCGCGCATGGCGCAGTTGGCCGTTGCCGGGCAGATCATCAGCACCGCCGAAACGATAGAACGGTTGTCGGTACAGCAGCGCAATGCGACCCGCCGTCTCGACGCGCTGGCCGTCAAGGGCAAGCACGACGCGGTCACGGTGTTCGAAGTGCTGTGGCAGACCGGCAGCGACCACACGCAGATGCCCGGACGCATGGACACCGTCATGCACCAGGCAGGCGTGTCGCGGCTGCGCCTGATGCACGCGGGCAAGGAAATCGTGGTCGTCACTTCGATCACCATTGGCCGGCATGCGACCCACGGGGTCCCGCTGAAAGACCCCATGGCGTCGCGCAATCACGCAAATATCGAGCGCCGCAAAGACAAATTCGTGCTGATCGACCTCTCCTCGAACGGCACTTTCGTCAGCATGAAAACCGGCGACGAATTCAAGCTGCGGCGCGAAGAAATGCTGCTGCACGGCAGCGGCGCGATCGCTTTCGGCCACAGCCCGCGCGACCGCGACGCGGAAGTCGTCGGCTTCTGGTGCGAGTCGAGCGGCGACGGCAAGGAGTAGTTCGATTCCGCCCGCGTCGCCGGCAGTATCAGGCGGGCGGCGGTGGCGTTGCGCCGGTGCGTTTGACCGTGCTGCTCAGGTAACCTGAAACGCCCAGCACCGCGGCGATCATCACGAATACCGGCGCCATGCCGAATGCCGCGCCCAGCCCGCCGGCCACCACCGGCACCACCGTATGCGTAAAGTGATTGAGCGTCATGCGCACGCCGGTGACTTCGCCGGTGCGTCCTTCAGGCGAGCGGTTGTAGCTCATCAGCAAAGTAATCGGCTGGCCGCAGCCCAGCGCCAGCCCGATGCCGAACGACAGCACGCCGATCAGCCAGGCGTTGTGCGCGAACGGAAACGCCACAAACACCGCGGCGCCGAAAAACATCGAAACCGCGAGCACGCGCCGCGCCTCGAAGCGCGCGTTCAACTGCGGCAGCCATAAACGCACGACGAAAGTCGCGATGGCGAACATGCCGAGGATGATGCCGATGGTCGACGGCGCGAGGCCGATCGAATGCCCGTAGATCGGCAGATAAAACATGTAGAGGTCCCAACCGGTGACTATCATCGCGCTGGTGATCAGGACCTTGCGCAGCTCGGGCGTGCGCAGCAGCGAAAACGCGCTTTGCGTATGTTCGGTGGCGTGCGGCGTCTCGACCGCGCGGATGCTGCGCGAACCCAGCAGGATGGCGATCGCCACCAGCATGGAGAGGGCGAGGCACAGGTAGGCGCGCGCGTGGCTGAAGTACTCGATGACATAGCCGACGGCGAGCGGGCCGAGAAAGCTCGAAATCGAATAGCCGAGCGACAGCGTGCTGAAGTTTTTCGCGCGGTCGGCGCGCGGGCCCCAGGCCCCCGTCAGGTTCTGCACCGCGACGTTGTAGAACACGAAGCCGGTGCCGATCACGATGGCCGAAATATACAGCGCGCCGACGTGCTGCCACAGGTACGGCAGCAGCAGCCCGCAGGCGCACAGCACGGCGCCAAACAGCATGGGTGGCTGCACGCCATAGCGGTCGGTGATGCGTCCCGCCGTCACGCCCAGCATCAGCGGCGTTGCCGAGTAGAGGGCCACCATCAGGCCGATCTGGAGCGCGTTGACGCCGAGGTCGATGGCAAACAGCGATAACACGACCCGGCTGCCGGTCAGGCAACCGTGGATAACGACGTTCAGGAAGACAACCAGGTACATGGTTCGTGGACGTGGAGCGCAAAGCGTGGAGGTTGTCTTCTTGTATCATAAGCGCTGCTGCGGCGCACTACCCGCGGCGGGCAATCAACCGGGGTTTCTGACTGGGGTGGCATGAGCACAGAGCAAAAACGCAAAATGTTCCGGATGTCGGTACGCGGCGAGCGGTTGTCGCTGCGCGACATGTTCCTGGCCTGGTGGCCGGCGCTGCTGGTGGTGGCGATCGGGTTCGCGATCGCATGGCAGTTCGTCGAGCCGGCGCCGCCGCGCAGCGTGGTCATGGTCACGGGGGCTGAAGACGGCGCGTATTTCGCGTTCGCCAAGCAGTACGGCGAAGTGCTCGCGCGCAACGACATCGAACTCGAAATACGCTCGACCTCGGGCTCGGTCGAGAACTACCACCTGCTCAAGGCCGAGGACAGCGATGTTGATTTCGGTTTCGTGCAGGGCGGCATCGGCAATGCGGAAGATGCGCCGGACCTGTTGTCGCTCGGCGGCATGTATTACGAACCGGTGTGGGTCTTTCACCGGCTTGGCACGCGCATCGAGCGGCTGACGCAGTTGAAAGGCCGCCGCATCGCCATCGGGCCGCTGGGCAGCGGCACGCGCCAGCTCGCCGCCTCCATGCTGGTGGCGAGCGGGGTGCCGATTCCGCATGGCCCGGTGGCGAACCTGACCGGCGACGCCGCGGTAAAAGCGTTGCAAGAGGGGCGCGCCGACGTGGTGGTGCTGGTCGCATCGCCGCAGTCGCGGGCAGTAAATGCTTTGTTGCACGACCGCCGGGTGCAACTGGTCAGCTTCAGCCATGCCGAAGCCTACACGCGGCATTTCCCGCATCTCGCCGCCATCGTGCTGCCCAAGGGCGGTATCGACTTGAAGCTCGACATCCCGCCTGCAGACGTGCGCCTGGTTGCTACTACCGCGGACCTCGTCGTGCGTGACGATCTGCATCCGGCGGTGGTCGGGCTGCTTGCGGAAGCAGCGGCCGAGGTGCACGGCAGGCCTGGGCTCTTTCAGCGCGCGCACGAATTTCCGTCCAGCGTGGATGTCGATTTTCCGATGAGCCCGGATGCTGCGCGCTATTACAAATCCGGCTCGCCCTTCCTGCAGCGCTACCTGCCGTTCTGGGCGGCGAATTTCGTCGACCGCATGATAGTTCTGCTGGTGCCCATCGTCGCGCTGGTCATCCCGCTGTTCCGGCTGCTGCCGACGTTGTACCACTGGCGCATCCGTTCGCGCATCTATAGGCAGTACGGGGAGCTCAAATTCCTCGAAGACGAAGTCATCAACCAGCCGGCGGCAGGCAAGGCGCGCGATTATCTGGCGCGGCTCGACAGCATCGAAGACCGCGTCAACAAGCTGCGTATTCCGCTCGCCTATCACGAGCAGATGTATACCCTGCGCGGCCATATCGATCTGGTGCGCGCGCACATAGCCAGGCTCGCCAGCGCATAGAAGTGATCCCAAGAATAGTCTTCCTACCCTTCAAGGGGAGGACAGAGGTGGGGATGGGTTGCTGTTAATGCGTTCGTCATTGACCCACCCCCATCCTGGCCTTCCCCCTGAGGGGGAAGGAATATTTTTATGCGATGGCTTGTGATTTTTTAGGCGGCGGCTAGTCGGCTTTGGCGCCGGACGCCTGGATGACTTTCGCGTATTTGGGGATTTCCGCTTTGACGAACGCGGCGAATTCGTCGGGCTTGTTGCCGATCGGTTCGGCGCCGAGCAGCGCCAGGCGTTCTTTCATTTCCGCCGTATGCAGGATGCGCACGATCTCGCCATTCAGTCTGGTGACGATG
>JAIOOZ010000634.1 GCA_021414185.1 Betaproteobacteria bacterium | reverse complement strand
TGGCATTTTCATTTATGGCGACAAAACCACCCGCACGTAAACGCGTAACATTCGAGATACTCGGTCTCGACCACGTCGTGCTGCGTGTAACGAACACGGCGCGCCTGAAGCATTTCTATTGCGACGTGCTGGGCTGCAGCGTCGAGCGCGATCGTCCCGAACTCGGCCTTGTGCAGTTGCGCGCGGGCGTGTCGCTGGTGGATCTGGTCGACGTGGAAGGTGAACTCGGGCGGGCAGGCGGTGCCGCGCCCGGCAAAACGCGGCGCAATATGGACCACTTGTGTTTGCGTATAGAACCGTTCGACGAGAATGCGCTGATCGCGCACCTCGTTTCCAATGGTGTCGCCGTCGGTGAAATCAAATCGCGTTTCGGCGCCGACGGTTATGGACCTTCGCTGTATATCAGCGATCCCGAAGGCAACGTCGTGGAACTCAAAGGCCCGCCGACGCGGGCCGGTAAGTCCTGACGCCTTAAACAGGCGGGTTCTGGCCGGTCGTACGCCGCCTTCAATACACGGTTTCGCCGGTCGTACGCCGCCTTCAACAGGCGGATTCTAGCCGGTCGTACATTTAACCGAGTTTTTCGGCCACGACCTTGGCAAACGCCTGCGTGCCGAGCTTGCCGCCCATGTCGGCAGTGCGGGTGGCAGGGTCCTTTAGCGCCGAGTCGACCGCTGCTTCGATTTTCTGCGCGGCTTCCGTGCATGCCGCACTCTTATGCCGGCGTCCCAGCCATTCCAGCAGCATGGCCGCCGACAATATCAGTGAAATCGGATTGGCCTTGTCTTTGCCCGCGATGTCGGGTGCCGAACCGTGCTGCGCCTGGGCGACGCACAGTTCATCGCCGGCATTGACGGAGCCGGCGAGGCCGAGGCTGCCGGAAATTTCAGAAGCCTCATCGGACAGGATGTCGCCGAACATATTGCCGGTGACGATCACATCGAATTTCGACGGATCGCGCACGAGCAGCGCCGCCATCGCATCGACGATTTTCTCGTCGAGCTCGACATCGGGGAAGTCCTTGGCAACCTTGCGCACTTCGCGCAGGAACAGCGCGTCTGAAATCCGCAGCACGTTCGCCTTGTGCACCGCGGTCACTTTTTTGCGGCGTGTCATTGCCGATTCGAAAGCCCGGCGCGCGATGCGCTCGCAGCATTTGGCGGTGACGCGGCGCAGCGAGATCGCCATGTCTTCGGTCGGCATGAATTCGCCCAGGCCCATGAACATGTTGCGGTCGGCGTAAAAGCCTTCGGTGCACTCGCGGAAAATCACGAGATCGACCGGCTTGCCGGTGAGACCGACGCCGAGCCGCGATTTCGCCGGCCGGATGTTGGCATACAGATCGAGCTTGACGCGGAATTCTCCGGAAGGGTTCACGCCGCCTTGTTCGCGCGGCGGGTAATCGTTGTGCGAAACCGGGCCCAGCAGCACGCCGGCGGCGGCGCGTGCCTTGTCGAGTATGCGCGGCGGGCAGGTCGTGCCTTCCTTGGCAAGCGTCACGAGGCCCATCTCGTCGTGCTCCCACTCAAGGCCGAGTTTGAATTTGGCATTGGCGCGGTCGAGCACCGCGAGGGTCGCTTGCGTGATTTCCGGGCCGATACCGTCGCCGGGCAAAACCAGAATTTTCAAGGGGGTCTCCTGAGGTGCGTCGAACGAAAAATACGACGCGAGTGTATCATGCCGGTCTTCGCGCAGACCCCGACACGGACACGCAGGATTTTGAAGCAGGGCGTAAAATAGGTTGTCCGATGCTGGTGAACGTCTGCGGCAAGAGCCTTGCGTCGAGGTTTTACAGTTTCGATGCAGCGGGGGCAAAATATGCGGGCAATATCCGGCAGGGGCTTGCCGGGAATTAAACAGGTTTTTTGCAACCTGACCCAGGGACAAGATTGATTTTAATTCGGTTCTGAGACTGCCTATGGATGCCAGTGAAATTCTGATCGAACCAGCCGCGCTGGAAGCGGCGCTTGCGACCGGCACGGTGCTGATCGACGCGCGCAAGCCCGGCGAGTTCAAAAAGGGACATATTCCCGGCGCGATGCCGTTGTCGACTTACGAGATGCTGGTCGTGGACAGTTCGCTGGACAGCATGCGCACGTTTGCCCAGTCGGTCGCCGACCGCTTCAGTTCGGTCGGCGTGCGCCTGGACCGCCCGGTCGTCGTTTACGACGAGCACACCGGAATGCGCGCGGCGCGCGAGTTGTGGATGCTCGAATTCATCGGTCACCGCAAGGCGCGCATGCTGAACGGCGGGTTGACGGCGTGGCAGGCTGCGGGCGGGCCGGTGCTTGCGGACACCGAAATTTCAACGGTGCGGCCGACTAAAATCCAGCTGTCGATCGCGTCCGGCTGCACCGTGCCGTATGACGAAGTGGCGCGGCGCGCCGGATCCTGGAATTTTTACGTGGTCGACGTGCGCGATGACCTGGAGTGGGCCGGCAAGGACAAGACGGCGTGCTGCCCGCGCCGCGGGCATATACCCCACGCCATACATATCGAATGGACAAAATTCCTGGAGAACGGTAAGTTCAAATCTCCGGAAAAGATCATGGCGCTGCTCGAACAGCACGGCATCAATCCGCGGCAGGAGATCGCGGTGTACTGCCATCGCGGCGCGCGTTCCGCCAACACCTACTTCGCGCTGAAATATGCCGGCGTGCCGGGCGCGCGCAATTTCATCGGCTCATGGCACGAGTGGTCGTCGCGCGCGGACCTGCCGGTCGAAACTGGCTAGCTCACTCCGGCTTGATGCCGGCCTGCTTGATGATAGGCGTCCACTTGCGTTCTTCCGCGCGAATGAACGCCGCGAACTCCGCCGGCGAATCGGGTGTCGCATCTATGCCGCGCGATTTCAGGTTTTCGATCACGTCGGGCGCCTTCAAGGCGGCCGTCATCTCGCGATTGATGCGGTCGATTACCGGTTTGGGCGTTTTGGGCGGCGCGAGCAGTCCATACCAGTTGGTCGCACCATAACCGGGTACGCCTGCTTCCGCGACCGTCGGCACGTCGGGCACGGCTTCGGCCCGCCGGGTGCCGGTCACCGCGAGGCCGCGCGCCTTGCCGGCCTGTACATGCGGCACACCAGTGGATATCACCGCAAAAAACATCGGTACGTGGCCCGCCAGCAAATCGGTGATCGCCGGTCCGCCGCCTTTGTAAGGAACGTGCGACAGCTTGATGCCGGTCATCGATTCGAGCAGCACGGCGGCGAGATGCCCGGGGCTGCCGATGCCGGAGGTCGCGTAATTCAGCTGGCCCGGCTTTGCCTTGGCGAGCGCGATCATTTCCTTCAGCGATTTCGCCGGCATGGTGGGATGCGTGATGATGAGGTTCTGCAGCGACACCGCCAGGCCGACGGGCGCGAAGTCCTTGAACGGATCGTACGGAACTTTCTGAATGGCGGGACTGATGATCAGCATGCCGATGTGGCCGAACAGGATGGTATGGCCGTCGGGATCCGCGTTCTTGGTGAGCTCGGCGGCAATGATGCCGTTGGCGCCCGGTCGGTTGTCGATAATCACCTGCTGGGCGAACGCGGCGGACATGCGCGGCTGGATGATGCGCGCGACGAGATCGGTCGCGCCGCCGGGCGGGAAACCGACGATCAGGCGCACGGGCTTGGTCGGGAAATCGGCGGCTGCGACAGCGCCCGTGCCCGCGGCCAGCGCAGCGACGGTGAGTAAAAAAATACGCATCAGTCCGCCCGCGCGCCGGAGTCTTTGACGACCTTTGCCCACTTCGTCATTTCAGACTTGATATAGGCGCCGAATTTTTCGGGCGTGCCGGGCGCCGGGTCGAGACCCTGGTTGAACAGGAAGTCCTTGACGTCGGGCATCGCCAGCACTTTGGTGACTTCGGTGTTCAGGCGCATGACGATTGCGCGCGGTGTTTTGGCCGGCGCCAGGAGGCCGTACCAGTTATTGGCGTCGAATCCGGGCAGGCCGGATTCAGCGATGGTCGGAATATTCGGCATCAGCGCCGAGCGCTTGATGGTGGTGACAGCGATGCCCTTGATTTTCGTGGCCTTGATCATCGGCACTGCGCTGGCCGCGGTCGCATAGACGAGTTGTACTTGGCCGCCGACCAGATCGATCATAGCCGGCCCACCGCCCTTGTACGGAACATGCGTCATTTTTGTGCCGGCCATGGTGTCGAACAGTTCGCCGGCGAGATGGCCGGTGCCGCCCACGCCCGAAGAGCCGTAATTGAGCGATTTGGTTTTGGCGAGCGCGATGAGTTCCTTGACCGTGCCGACCGGCACTGAGGGATGCACCGACAGGATGTTGGTCGAATCCACCGCCTGGATAATGGGGGCGAAATCCTTCACCGAATCGAACGGCAATTTGGTGCGATAGAGGCTGGGGTTGATGGCGAGCGCCGCGATGGTGCCCAATAGCAGGGTATAGCCGTCAGGGTTCGCTTTAGCGACCATCTCGGTTGCGATATTGCCGGCAGCGCCCGCACGATTGTCGATGATGACCTGGTGGCCGACCAGTTCGCCGAGCTTGGCCGAGATCGCGCGCGCAGTGGTGTCGGTGCCCCCGCCTGGAGCGAAGCCGACTATCATGCGGATGGGCTTGGTCGGATATTCCTGAGCGTGCGCGCCGGCATGCGATAAGACCAGCGAAAGCGCGCAGAAATGAAGGGCTGAAGTCCTCATTTGGTATTTCTCCATTTATAGTTTCGACTATTATACCGGTCGCGCCGCTGCCGGCAGACGGCGCGGATGATCAAAAAACAGGAGCGTGGCAATGAATCGTGCATTGAAAATCGGCATCTTGGAAGGCGACGACATCGGGCTCGAAGTCGTCCCCGAAACGGTCAAAGTAATGAAGGCGGCCGCACTTAAGACCGGGCTCGCAATTGAATGGTTCCCGATGCCGATCGGCAAGACCGCGCTCGACAAGCTCGGCTACACGCTGCCGCCGGGTACGCTCGAAAAACTTTTCACGCTCGACGGCTGGGTGCTGGGGCCGATCGGACACCAGGCCTATCCGAAAGACAATCCGAACGCGATCAATCCGCATCCCATCCTGCGCAAGAACTATGATTTGTTCGCCAATATCCGGCCGTCGAAGTCGTTGCCGGGCGTGCCCGCTCTGTATCCGGACGTCGATCTGATCATCGTGCGCGAGAACAACGAAGGCTTCCCGCCAGACCG
>JAIOOZ010000032.1 GCA_021414185.1 Betaproteobacteria bacterium | reverse complement strand
GTCGCCTTTGTACATACCACCGACCTGCGGGATCGTGACGTGGCTCTCGTCGATGAACATCAGCGAATCGGACGGCAGATAGTCGATCAGCGTTGGCGGCGGATCTCCTGCTTTGCGGCCGGACAGATGGCGCGAATAATTTTCGATGCCCTTGCAGAACCCCATCTCGTTCATCATCTCGAGGTCGAAGCGCGTGCGCTGCTCGATGCGCTGGCACTCAACCAGCCGGTGCTCGTGCTGGAAAAACTCGATGCGCTCGCGCAGTTCTTCCTTGATATTCTCGATGGCGCGCAGCGTGGTGGCGCGCGGCGTAACGTAGTGGCTCGACGGGTACACCGTAAAACGCGAAACGCGCTGCAGGATGTGCCCGGTCAGCGGGTCAAACACCGACAGCATCTCGACTTCGTCGTCGAACAGGCTGACGCGAATGGCGGTCTCCGAGTTTTCCGCGGGGAATATATCCAGCACGTCACCGCGCACGCGGAAGGTGCCGCGCTTGAATTCGACGTCGTTGCGCTCGTACTGCATTTCGGTGAGCCGCTTGATCGCATCGCGCTGGCTGATTTTTTCTTTTTCGCGCAAATGCAGAATCATATTGTGGTAATCGGACGGGTCGCCGATACCGTAAATCGCCGACACCGTCGCGACGATGATGGTATCGCGCCGCTCGAGCAGCGCCTTGGTTGCCGACAGGCGCATCTGCTCGATGTGCTCGTTGATGCTCGAATCCTTCTCGATGAAGAGATCGCGCGACGGCACGTAGGCCTCGGGTTGGTAGTAATCGTAGTACGACACGAAATACTCGACCGCGTTTTCCGGGAAGAATTCGCGCATTTCGGAGTACAACTGTGCGGCCAGCGTCTTGTTGGGCGCCATGATGATCGCCGGACAGCCCATACGCGCGATGACGTTCGCCATCGTGTACGTTTTTCCCGAACCGGTCACGCCGAGCAGAGTCTGGTACGACAGCCCGTTCTGGACGCCTTCCGTCAGCGTCTTGATAGCTTCCGGCTGGTCGCCGGCGGGCTCGAAGGTCTGGTGCAGCCGGTACAGGCTGCCCGGAAATGTAACGATCCGGGGAGCGGCCGCGGTGGCGGCTTCGGTCTTCAATGCAGTGACGGCCATGGAGATAGGGAAGTTGAGCAGAACCGCATGGCCGTCAAATTTCTTCTTAACCCGAAACTTTTACCCATGAGCACACCCCTGCTTGCCGCCGTTGAAATGGCCCCCCGCGACCCTATCCTGGGCGTTACCGAAGCCTTCGTAGCCGACACCAATCCCGCCAAGGTCAACCTCGGCGTGGGCGTCTATTGCGACGATAACGGCAAGGTGCCCATCCTTGAATGCGTGCGCCGCGCGGAGCAGAAAAACGCCGCCGCCAACACGCCTCACAGTTATTTGCCTATCGACGGCCTGCAGGCTTATGACAAGGCAGTTCAGGCCGAGTTGTTCGGCAAAGACAGCGACGTGATACGCGAAGGCCGCGCCGTCACAGTGCAAGCGCTGGGCGGAACGGGCGGGCTCAAGATCGGCGCCGACATTTTGCGCCGCGTCGACCCCAATGCCCAGGTCTGGATCAGCGACCCGAGCTGGGAAAACCACCGCGCGCTCTTCGAATACGCCGGGTTCACGGTCAATAACTACCCCTATTACGACGAGTCCACGCACGGTGTGAACTTCGAGGCGATGATATCGGCGCTCGACCGCCTGCCCGCCGGCTCCATTGTCGTGCTGCACGCCTGCTGCCACAACCCGACCGGCGCGGATTTGTCGCCCGCGCAATGGGAACGCGTGATTGAAGTCGTCAACGCGCGCAGCCTCGTGCCCTTCCTCGATATTGCCTATCAAGGTTTCTCCGAAGGCCTCGACGCCGATGCGGCAGCGGTGCGCCGCTTCGCCGCGGCGTGCCCGATCACCGTGGTGTCGAGCTCGTTTTCAAAGTCGCTGTCGCTGTACGGCGAACGCGTCGGCGCACTGAGCATCGCGACCGGCAGCGCCGAGGTTGCAGCGCGCGTGCTGAGCCAGGTCAAACGCGTGATCCGCACCAATTATTCGAATCCGCCGATGTTCGGCGGGCAGACCGTCGCCACCGTGTTGACGACGCCCGAACTGCGCACACTGTGGGACACCGAATTGGGCCAGATGCGCGACCGCATCAAGGTCATGCGCAAGCAGTTCGTGGAAAAGATT
>JAIOOZ010000633.1 GCA_021414185.1 Betaproteobacteria bacterium | reverse complement strand
GCGCCCGCGTCCGCCATCGCCTTGAAAAACAGGCAGGCGGTGTCGACGGGCGAGCGCATGCTGTCGACCATCCACGGCACCACGCGCACTTTCTGGCGCTTCATGTAGGCGATGCTTTCTGTAATCGCATCGACGACCATTTGCTTGGTGAGTTCGCCCGCGAAGTCAGACAGCGTGTCAGCGTAGTCCCATTTCACGATCGGGCTGATCACATCGGCGCCGAGATCGATGTGGCGGTCGATGGCGCCGCGCCAGTCGCCTTTCAACGGCGGTTTCACGCCAGGCCCCTTGGCGACCAGCCGCGTGCGCACGCCCAAGCGGCGGCACGCTTTGATCATGTCGCGCTCTTCGCTGAAAGTCGCGTGGCTCGGCATGGTGATTTCGCCGACGCCGATGGCATCGAGCCGTTCGATCACGCCGAGCCGCGTATTCCAGTTCAGTTGATGGCCGACGCAATCGTCGCCTTCGCTGATCGTGCAGTCGATGAACTGGATTTTCGGCGGCATGCCGGCGCGCGCCGCCAGCGCTTCGTCGTCCCAGTAAGCGGGATTGGCGAGCCATTTGCCGGGTTGATACCAGGGTTTGCCGCCGTTCGCGGCGGGAGGCTTCTGTGCCATGTTTATTGCATCCGCCGGTTACTTGTCGCAGCGCGCGATGTTCATGATTTCGGTGACGTCGGCCAGTGTTTCGAGCTGTTCGACCAGCTCGAGCACGCGTTTGGCTTTCGCGTCATCGAGCGTGCGCCGCGTGCAGCCGAAAAATTTCTTCAACCGTTGATCGCGCGTCAACGGCGATCCGATCCAGCCGGAGAGTTTGTCGACGCGCTTGGAGAGCTTCTGCCCGTCCTTCAGCCAGACGTTGACGATGGTATGCATCTGGTCGAAGTCCGGCGGAATAGCATCGTCGACGGTGAGCGTGACCTGCGGCAGTAATGCTTTGACGTCCTCCGCGAAGCGCCGCTCGTTCGTAAACGAGTCGATGGTGATTTCGCCGTCGAGCAGCGCGACCAGCGTTGCGTATTGCACGCTGAATTTGCCGTCGAGGCCGGTTGCGGGCTGCGGGCGGTTCACGTAGTCGAAACGCGGGAAGATCACTTCGACGCGCACGATTTCATCCGCCTTGATGCTGAACTCTTCGCGGAGTGCCAGCGCGGCGTCGATCGGCCGGTGGGTGAAATAATTGCTCGGATGTTTTTTGAAGCCGACGCCCGGCTTGACCATGCGCAGCGGATCCGCGAACCCCTCGATCAGCAGTTCGGGTTTCGCCTCGCCGTGGAAGAACGTGTCGAAAAAACCTTTGGGCCCGAACACGTCGGCGCTTGCGGTCCAGCCCATTTTGGCGAGCACGCCGCATTCGACGCCCATGCGCGCCGCG
>JAIOOZ010000031.1 GCA_021414185.1 Betaproteobacteria bacterium | reverse complement strand
CGATGAACTCGTGCTGCCGGCCATCGTTCACGTCAAACGCAATGAACTCGACGCCGCGGCGGCACTGCTCGCAACCGCAATCGGCAGACTCATGGACAGCGGTGCAGACGGCGTGATACTCGCTTGCACGGAAACGCCGGTGGTGCTCGACCGCCTGCCGCCGGCCATCGCCGCGCAATGCGTCGACGCCACGCGCGCCCTCGCCAAGGCTTGCGTGAAATGGTGGAAGGAAAATCAGGATTGAGGATCGAGACAACGGCAAATTCATAAAGCGAAGCGAGCCTGAATCCTCACCCCTCACTCCTCACTCCTCGCTCCTGACTTCTCACGGCGCAAACTCCATGGCAAGCGCCCGCATATCCGGCACGCGCTCAAGAGTCAGGCAAGTATCGTAAAGCCAGCGCGCCCGCTCGCTTCCCCAGATCGGCTCGGCCAGCGTAAAGTATTTGCTCTCGACATCTTCCGCGCGATGGGGATTCGCGGGGTCGCCTTTCATGATCTCGCAGCGCCCCGTGAGCGTGCGCCCGTCGCGCAGCCGAATCGCCAGATCGCACAAATGGCGCGCCGGATACTGCGCGGTGTAGCCGGCGTTCTCGACGACCTCGACGCGGGAAGCCAGCGCCTGTATCACCGGATTCGCCACCGCCGCCTCGTCAAAACAGTCGACCCCTGAGTGCCCGTGATACAACACCGTCGCAAGCGCGAACGGGATAGAGAATTTGGCGCCGAAACTGGTCGCAACCCGGCGCCCCGACAGCAGTGCGGCAAGCCGGAAAGCGCTGACGTCTATACGTTCGATGGCATCCAGTGCCGGCGGCGCGCCCGCTTTCACCAGCGCGTCGTCGAGCGCATCGAGCGCCGCATGCGCATAACGCCCCGCCGGATGCAGCTTGAAATAGCCGTCAGCCAGCAACCACTCGTGCCCAAGACCCGCGACTGCGCGCAGCGGATCGAAGCCGTCGGCGATCACGGTGCCGAAAGTAAAACCGACGCCGTCGCGCTGCCCGCGAAAGCCCGCCGCGGTGAGCTGCGTTGCGAGATGCCCCGCGAGACCGCTGTGACCCGTATAGATATTGCGCACGGTCGCCTCGTCGAGCATGGCCTGGCGATTGGTCGCCATTGCCATGGTGGCCGCGATGTTGATCGTCGTGCGCATCTGCGCGGCGTCGAAGCGCCTGAGGCTGGCGACCGCCACCGCGGCACCGATCACGCCATA
>JAIOOZ010000030.1 GCA_021414185.1 Betaproteobacteria bacterium | reverse complement strand
CGAAATCGCCAGGGCCAACAAAATGCCGCTCGAACTGCGCGAAATATCGGAACACGAAGTCAGGACCGCCGAGGAAATCTTTGTCACCTCGTCGACCAAGGAAGTGCTGGCGGTCACCATGCTCGACGACGAGCCGGTCGGGGAAGGCAAGCCCGGCGCGCTGTTCCGCCGCATGCACACGCTGTACCAGGACTTCAAACAAACGGTGATGCGCCGCGCCGCATAATCCGCATGCCCGAAAGGCAAGACTCGTCGCTGCTCGAATACCCGTGCGAGTTTCCGCTCAAGATCATGGGCGCTACGCGCGCCGGGTTCGCACAGGCCATCCTCGAAGTCGTGCAACGCCACGCGCCGGATTTCGACGGCTCTACGCTCGAAATGAAATCGAGCAAGCACGGCAAGTACCTGAGCATCACGTGCACGATCAACGCGACCTCGCGCGAACAGTTGGACGCGCTGTACCAGGAACTGTGCGACCACCCGATGGTTGTGATGGTGCTTTGATGAGCGAACCGAGAGGCGAGAGGCGTGAGGCGAGAGGCGGGGAAACCGTTCCTGAAATGCGGCGTGACCACGCGACGCATGCCTCTCGCCTCTCGCCTCTCGCCTCTCCGGTGATCAGGTCGTTAGGCCTGATCGCGTACGAGTCTACCTGGCAGGCCATGCGCGATTTCACGCTGCAGCGCACTGCCGCTACGCCGGACGAATTGTGGCTGGTGCAGCATCCGCCGGTGTACACATTGGGAATCGCCGCGCGCCCGCAGCATATGCCGCGTATCGACAACGGCATTCCCGTCGTCAAAACAGACCGCGGCGGACAGATCACTTATCACGGTCCCGGCCAGCCCGTCGTCTACCTGCTGCTCGACATGAAACGTCATGGCTTGAGCGTACGGCCGCTGGTTAGGTTGATGGAAAACGCCGTGATAGACTTGCTTGGAGAATACGGCGTGGCGACCAGCGGACGCGTCGATGCGCCCGGGGTCTACGCCGGTAATGCCAAAGTTGCCGCACTCGGCTTGCGCATCCGCAACGGTTGCTGTTATCACGGGGTCGCGCTGAACGCCGACATGGACTTGAGTCCTTTTCGCGCGATCGATCCCTGCGGCTATCCCGGGTTGGCCGTGACGCAGACGCGCGATCTGGGCATCACCGCTACGCCGGACACAGTGGGCGACAAATTGATTCAGCACCTGATAACGAGATTGCAAACGCGTTGATTCCGCCATGAGCGACGTCATCACCAAACAAAAGGGCGCGGCCAAGACCGGCCGCGCTTACGGCAAAAAAGCGATTCCTATCGTGCCGGTCGAGCGGCTGAAAAAGCCCGACTGGATACGCGTAAGGATGGGCGACAGCCGGCGCTTTCAGGAAATCAAAAACACCCTGCGCGAGCACAAGCTGCACACGGTGTGCGAGGAAGCAACCTGCCCCAACATCGGCGAATGCTTCGGCAAGGGCACCGCGACGTTCATGATACTGGGCGATCTGTGCACGCGGCGCTGCCCGTTCTGCGACGTCGCGCACGGCCGCCCGCAGCCGCCCGATGCCAATGAGCCGCTGAATCTTGCGCAAACCATCGCGGCACTCAAGCTGCGCTACGTCGTGATTACCAGCGTCGACCGCGACGACCTGCGCGACGGCGGTGCTGCGCATTTTGCCGCGTGCATACGCGCCGTGCGCGAACTGTCGCCGGCGACCCGCATCGAAGTGCTGGTGCCGGACTTTCGCGGCCGGCTCGACATCGCGCTCGACATTCTGGCCGGCGCTCCACCCGACGTGCTGAACCACAATCTCGAAACGGTGCCGCGGCTTTATAAACAGGCGCGGCCCGGCGCGGACTACGCCAATTCGCTCGCGCTGCTCCAGCAGTTCAAAGCGCGCCTGCCGCACGTCCCGACCAAGTCCGGGTTGATGCTGGGCCTGGGCGAAACCGACGAAGAAATCCTGCAGGTGTTGCGCGACCTGCGCGCACACAGCGTGGACATGCTCACCCTCGGCCAGTACCTGCAGCCTTCGGCGCATCATCTGCCGGTATTGCGCTACGCCGACCCCGCGATATTCAGGGAATTCGAACGCCAGGCCGGCGCGTTGGGTTTCGCCCACGCCGCGTGCGGTCCGATGGTGCGTTCGAGCTATCATGCGGACCAGCAGGCCCACGACGCAGGCGTGACATAATCCGCCGCACCGCACGAAGATATCCAATATGAAACGCACATTCGCCGCCGTTGTCCTGTACCTGTTCGCAGCGTCCGCCAGCGCGGCCGGGCTCGCCGACATCACCAATAAGGACGCCGTTTCCGGCCTGCGCCAGGCGCTGACCGATGGCGCCGCCGCGGCCGTCGGCAAACTCGGTGTCGAGAACGGTTTTTTCGGCAACGCCAAGGTAAAGATCCCGCTGCCGGAATCGCTGCAGAAAGTGGAAGGGCTGATGCGTGCGATGGGCATGAAGCGCCAGGCCGACGAACTCGAGCTTGCGATGAACCGCGCCGCCGAAACTGCGGTAGCCGAAGCCAAGCCGCTGCTGGTCGATGCGGTGAAAAAAATGTCGGTGCAGGACGCCAAGGGCATACTCACCGGCGGCGAAACTTCGGCGACCGACTATTTCCGCCGCACGACAGCCGACGCGCTGGGCAAGAAATTTCTCCCCGTCGTGAAAAAAGCGACCGCCAAAGTCGGCCTTGCTGAAAAATACAATTCGATCGCGGGCAAAGGCGCGCAACTGGGCCTCATTAATGCCGACCAGGCGACCATAGAACAGTACGTAACGAAGAAATCGCTCGACGGCCTCTACGCCATCATAGCCGACGAAGAAAAAGCGCTCCGCCAGGACCCGGTAGGCGCCGCCAGCAGCATCGTGCAAAAAGTTTTCGGCGCTTTAAGATAATCAGCCGCTCGGGGGAAATTTCATGCCACGCTTCTACGTCGGCCTCAGTGAAGGCGAAAAAGAACTCTGGAAGGCGTCCAACGTCACCCTCGAAGGCAACATTCTGATCACGGTCACGCTCTCGTTTGCCGGCCAGGATGCCAATCCGCTCGACCGCTACAAGGCGGCGCTACTCGCGCTGGGCAAGGATGCGGCCAAAGGGCGGCAGTTGTCGAAATATTGCTGGATCTTTGCGCTCGATGCACGCCTGAACGACGTCATGCAGACACTCGTCAACCATCTAGGCGTCGAACATCATTCTTATTCAGCCGCCGACCTTAAATCCGGCGAAGGCCTCGCTTACGACGCGGAAAAGCGGGTGGTAAGCGAGTTTTATGCGAAAAACTGGATGGACGACTGACCAGCGCCGGCTGGCGCGTGTAGAGTACTTAGTGCGCCTTGTCCCAGTTGGGCCCGGTGCCGACGTCGACCACTAACGGCACCGCGAGCGCGGCAACCCCGCCCATCAGTTCCGGCAGCCGTTTTTTAACGACATCCATTTCCGCGTCCGGTACTTCGAGCACGAGTTCATCATGCACCTGCATGATGAGTTTGGACTTGAGCTGGTC
>JAIOOZ010000660.1 GCA_021414185.1 Betaproteobacteria bacterium | reverse complement strand
AGGCGGCGCGATCCACACCAGGGTGCGTTTTTGCGCCGACAGCGCGGCGAGTGCCGTTCCCAGTATGCGCAGCTCGCCTATGCCGGTATGCCGCGGCAGGATTTCGGTCAGCGCCGCGGTTGGCCAGCCGCCGCCGGGCAGCTCTGCGTCGAGTTCGGCAAAACCGGTCGGTATGCTCGAACTCGTAACGCGGCCCAACTGGTTGCCGCGCCAGATCGCGGAGTGGGCGAGTACCGCAGCGAGGGCGTTCACAGCGTGCCGTTGCGGATGACGCCGACCGCAATGAATTGCACCTGGTTGCCGCGGCGGCGGAAACGCTTGACCGTGACTTCGTCGTGCAGCCGCGCGACCACCACCTGGCCTGAACGTGCTTCCTGCACGCGATGCACGGCGAGCAAGTCGCCGTCGAGGATGCCGGCATCGCGCATGCTCAAGCCGCGCACTTTCAACAGGTAATCGGCGCGCGGCTTGAAGAGCTGCGCATCGACCTGGCAATGCATTTCGATGTTCTCGACCGCAAGCAACGGGCTGCCGGCGGCCACGCGCCCGATCAGCGGCAATCCCAAATCCTCTTCTATCAGGCGAATCCCGCGCGAAGCGCCGGCCAGCATTTCGATGGCGCCTTTGCGTTCCAGCGTGCGCAGATGTTCCTCCGCGGCGTTGGGCGAGTTGAAACCCATTGCGCGGCAGATGTCGGCACGCGTCGGCGGAAAGCCGGAATCCGCGATGAACTCGCGGATCATGCGCAGGATTTCCTGCTGGCGTTTGGTCAGTTCATCCATCGCGGTTTTCCAATAGGTATGAGTGAAGACTGGCAAGAGACCGGCAGGAAGCTCCCTTTCCGCCGGTCTCCTGTTTCGCCCACTCGTAAGCGCTCTTAATGTTGCGCCGAGTAAGTCGCGGTGTCGGATGCGACTTTGCGCCCGCGCATATTGGCGGGCTGCTCGATTTTGCCGAGCTTGGCGAGCCGCACTTCGATCGCGAAACGCGAGCGCTGGTGCGCGGTGGCCAGTTCGAGGATTTTCTTGCCGGCGTCGAAGGCGGCGGCGAGTGCCTTGTCTTCATCGTCCGTCCACGGTTTGCCGGAATTCGACGGCGCGTTCTCGGCCGCTGCGGCAGCGCGCGGTTTGGACGCGGCCGGCGGCGCATCGAGCGCACGCAGCGCGACGAACAGCGCGCGCACGGTGTCGGGGTGCTGATAAGGGCTGTCGGCGCCGAACGCCTTGCCGGTATGCGGGTCGATGCCGTCGGCGAGTTGCTGGATGATCTTCAGTGCGTCTGCTTTTTCCATGTGCGTCTCCTGTAGTGATGCGCTTTGCGGCGCTCTCGTGGGCCGCGGAACGATACTGTAAGCATATACAGTATATGTCCAGTAACGCGGAGACTGCAAGCAGGTTTACACGCAATAGTCGGGCGGCATTCACCAGGCGCACGCGGGTTCTACTATCGCCGGTAGTTCAACGTTCGCCGGACTACAACCCATGGTAGAAGTGACGCAAGCCGGTAAAAGCCGGCAGGGCGTGGTGGCATAATCGGCGCCATATAACAATTCAATAATCAGGAGGAGACCATGCGTATCCGCAGCCGTCTGTTCACCGCGTTCGCGACGGCAATATTTTTTGCCGCCATCACTGGCGCGCGTGCCGAGGTGAGCGAAGTCACCATCGCGCAGCAATATGGCGTGAGCTTTTTGCCGCTGATGTGGATGGAACACAACAAGCTGATCGAAAAACATGCCAGGGCGCTGGGCCTGCCCGAGCTCAAGACCAACTGGGCCAAGCTGGCCGGTCCAGCGGCAATTACCGACGGCTTGCTGGCGGGCGGCGTGACCTTCAGCGCGGTGGGCGCGCCGACCCTCATCACGCTGTGGGGCAAAACCAAGGGCAATATCGGCGTCATGGGGGTATCGGCGGTCACCACCTATCCGCTGTATCTCAATGTGCGCAACCCGAACGTGAAGTCGGTCAAGGATTTCACCGACAAGGACAAGATCGCGGTGCCCGCGGTCAAGGTATCGACGCAGGCGATCATGCTGCAGATGGCGGCCGAGAAAGCGTTCGGCGAAGGCAATCCGTACAAGCTCGACCCGTTCACCGTCACGCTGTCGCACCCCGACGGCATGGCGGCGCTGATGTCGAACACCGGTGGCGTCAATGCACACTTCACGACTTCGCCGTTTCATGAGCAGGAAATGAAAATCCCGGGCGTGCGCACGCTGACGACCTCGTATGAAATCCTCGGCGGGCGCGCGACCGCCCTGGTGATAGTCGCGACCACCAAATTCCGCGAAGCCAATCCCAAGGCCTACGGTGCGTTTGTTGCCGCGCTGAAGGAAGCGATAGACGGCATCAACCGCGACAAGAAGGCGGCAGCTCAACGCTACCTCGAGTGGGCTAACGACAAGAAGTCGACCGTGGATGAAGTGTATGCGGCAATCTCCAATCCCGATTACGCGTTCACGCTGACGCCGGAGAAAGTGTTCAAGACCGCCGAATTCATGGGCAAGATCGGCACGATCAAGGACGTACCGAAGACGTGGCAGGACATGTTTTTTCCCGAAGTGCACAACCTGCCGGGTAATTGATGGCGCGTCGCAAGCCGGACACGCTGCGCATCGGCTCCGGCGCCGGCTTTGCCGGCGACCGCCTCGAGCCGGCGGTGATACTCGCCGAGAGCGGCGGGCTGCAGTACCTCGGGCTCGAATGCCTCGCCGAGCGCACGATCGCGCTTGCGCAATTGCGCAAGCTGAAGGAGCCGGCGGAAGGCTACGATGTGCTGCTCGCGCGGCGCATGGAACTGCTGCTTCCCGTGATCAAGAAAAAGCACGTGCGCCTGATAACCAACATGGGCGCCGCCAATCCGGTTGCGGCGGCAGAGCTGATTGTCAGCATCGCCAAACGCCGCAAGTTCGATATCAAAGTCGCGGCAGTCACCGGTGATGATGTGCTGAAGCTGATGCGGCCCACCGACCGCGTGCTCGAAACCGGCGCGCCGCTCTCCACCTACAAATGGCTGGTGTCGGCCAACGCCTACCTCGGCGTCGATGCGCTGCTGCCGGCGCTGGCGACCGGCGCGGATATCATCATTACCGGCCGCGTCGCCGATCCGTCATTGTTTTTAGCACCTGCCGCTTACGAATACGGCTGGCAACCCGGTGATCTCGACCGCATGGCGCGCGGCACAGTGATGGGCCATCTGCTCGAATGCGCGGGCCAGATCACCGGCGGCTATTGCGCCGACCCCGGCAAGAAAGACATTCCGGATTTTGCGCATATCGGATTTCCGTACGCGGATGTCGATAGCGACGGCAATTGCGTCATCGGCAAGCCGGCCGACACCGGTGGCGCGATCAACCTGATCACGGCTAAAGAACAATTGTTGTACGAAGTGACCGATCCGCGCGCTTACATGACACCCGACATCACCGCCGATTTCACGACCGTGAAACTCAAACAGGCGGGTGCGAATCGCGTTGCCGTATCCGGCGCCACGGGCAAGCCGCGCTCGCCAACGCTTAAAGTCAGCATCGGTTATCACGCGGGCTACGTCGGCGAAGGCGAAATCAGTTACGCCGGCGCCAACGCGTTGAAGCGCGCCCAGCTTGCGGGCGAAGTCGTGCAGGCGCGCTTAAAAGGTGTGTTCACGGAAATGCGCATCGATTACATCGGCAGCACTTCGCTGCACGGCAAGTCGTACGACGAAGCGGCGCGTCCTTACGAAGTCCGTTTGCGCGTCGCGGCGCGCGCGCCCACGCGCGAAAAAGCGGCGCTGGTCGGCGAGGAAGTCGAGGCGCTGTGGACGAACGGGCCGGGCGGCGGTGGCGGCGCGCGCAAATACGTGCACGAACAGGTCGGCGTGATTTCCGGTTTGATCGCGCGCGAGAAAATAAAAACTGAAGTAACAGTACGGGAGTGGCGGCGTGAAAAAGAAACTGTATGACATCGCGCATTGCCGCGCCGGCGACAAGGGCAACACGTCCATTCTGTCGCTGATCGCGTACCGCGACAAGGATTACGCGGTGCTATGCAAAAAAGTCACCGCCCAGGCGGTGAAGCGCCATCTCGGGCACATCATCAAAGGCAAGGTCACGCGCCATGAAGCCGCGAATGTCGGCGCGTTGCAGTTCGTGTGCGAGCAGTCGCTGGGCGGCGGCGTAACAACGTCGCTGGCGATGGACGCGCACGGCAAGAGCCTGTCGTACGCGCTGCTTGAAATGGAAATCGAGGTTTAATCCGCCCGGGCACCGGTTGCCAGAACGACCTTGCGCCACTTCTCGATTTCGTCGGCGATGATCGCGGCGAATTCGCGCGGCGTGTTGCCGACGGGCTCCGCGCCCTGACCTTTCAGGTTGTCGCGCACGTCATTGTTCTGCAGCGTTTTGACGGTCTCGCGTTGCAGTTGATCGAGTATCGGTTGCGGCGTCCTGGCGGGCGCCAGCAGCCCGTACCATGCGTTCGATTCATAGCCTCGCACACCGGCTTCGTCTATCGTCGGCACATCCGGCAATACGGTTGAACGTTTGAGCGAAGCGACGCCAAGTGCGCGCAGGCGTCCTGATTTGATATGCGGCATGGCGACCAGCACCGTCGTAAACGTGAGCTGGGTTTCGCCGCTGATCAGAGCAACGATAGACGCTGCCGCGCCTTTGTAGGGGACGTGGGTCATACGGATGCCGGCCATGCTGTTGAAGAGTTCCGCGGACAAATGCGCCGGGGTGCCATTGCCGATCGACGCATACAGAATTTCACCCGGATGCTTTTTCGCCAGCGCGACGAGTTCCTTGACGGTTTTAACAGGCAGCGACGGATTGATGACGAGGATATTGGGCACCGTTGCAATCAGCGTGATGGGCGCGAAGTCCTTCACCGTGTCGTAGCCGAGCTTGGGGTAGAGCGAAGCATTCTGGGCGTGGCTCGCGAAAGTCGCGAGCAGCGTGTAACCATCGGGTGCCGCTTTGGCGACTGCCTCGGTGCCGACGGTACCGCTGGCGCCGACACGATTGTCGATGATCACCGGCTGGCCGAGGCTTTCGGCAAGCCTGGGGGCGATGACGCGCGCGACGGTATCGATGCCGCCACCGGCGGGAAACGGCACCACCATGCGAATCGGTTTGCCTGGGTAAGTCTGTGCGGCTGCCGGGTTTATACCCTGCGCTAGTGCCGCAATAGTGACGAGTGCAATTGCACCGGTGGTTGGGGTCTTACCTTTCACCTGTCACCCTTTACGCCGCGCAGCGGTCGTTACTTGCCGTCGGCTTTGAGTACGGTAAACGCCTGCTGCAGGACTTTCTCGATACGCGTTTTTTCCCTGGCCACGCTTTCGTCGGTCCATTCCCAGATGCCGCGCTTGGTCTTCATGCCGATATGGCCTTTGGCAATCATGTCTTTGAGGAACTGCGGCGGTTCCTTTTCATTATGCAGGCTCGGATACAGCGAAGTGCCGGCATAGAGATTGGTGTCCCAGCCCGACATTTCCTTTTGCGTCATCGGACCGCACGCAAGAAAGCGAAAACCGAAACCGTAACGCACGGCGGTGTCTATGCCTTCGGGTGACACCACGCCGTCGGCGACGAGATACAGCGCTTCGCGCATCATGGCGTGCTGCAAACGGTTGCCGATGAAGCCCGGTATGTCCTTGTTGACGCGCACCGGTGCTTTGCCGAGCGCTTTCTGCTGCACTTCGAGTTTGTCGGCCACTGCTTTGTCGGTGAAATCGGCCTGGATGACTTCAACCAGCGGCACAAGGTGCGCCGGCATGAAGTAGTGCAGGCCGACCACGCGTGAACGCGTTTTGAGGTGGCGGCCGATGTCGCCGATCGGGAAAGTCGACGTATTGCTGGCGAGCGGAATATCGGGCCGCGCCAGGGTTTCAAGCTGCGAAAAAAGTTTTTGCTTGAGTGCCAGGTCCTCCGTTGCAGCTTCGACAACGAGATCGACTTCCTGCCACGGAATTTCTTCCAGCGTCGCGTATGCCTTGACGAGTGCGGCCGCGCTGTCCGGCGCATCCAATTTCTTGAGGCCGGTCTTGACGCGCGCGGGCAGCGAGCTGCGCGTTTTCTCCGACGGGCTCATCACGTGCACGTTCCAGTTGCCGGCCGCGAAAATGATGGCGATGTCGCCGCCCATGATGCCGCCGCCGATGATGACTACGCCTTGTTGCTTGGCCATGCGATTGACTCCCGGGGATCTGTCGGTTCTATTTCGCGGGCTTGGCGCTCGTGCGGTTCGCGCTCCACGGGCCGGCGCTGGCGCCTTTGGATGTGCCTTCGATGGTGCTGCCATTGACGCGGCCGGTGTATTCGGAGTTGCCCGCGCTGAAGGAGATCTGGTCGCCGCGCAGTTTGCCGTTGGTGATTTTGACCGTGTTGCCGCCGGCCTTGAGCGTGCCGGTCACCATCTGGAAGCTTTGCGTGAACGACAGTTCGCCTTGCGCAAACTGCCAGGTGCCTTCGACCTTGGCCGGCACTATCCACATATAGGCGGTGCGGCCGTCGAAAGAATCGGTCTGGTCAGCCGACCACTCGTCCATCGTGAATGCGTGCGACACGATGCGCGTGCCGGGTTTCAGGTCGAGGATCTTCGGGCGCAGCTTCATGTTGATGGTGGGCAGCAAATACATGGTAATGACGGTAGCCTCGGAAAAATCGCTCTCAAAGAGATCGGCCTTCATGAAGTTGGCCTTGCCGGCGAGGCCGGCTTTCTCGGCGTTGCGCTTGGAGAGTTCGACCATATCGGGGTTGTACTCGATGCCGGTCGCGCGCGCGCCGCGCTTGGCGGCGGCGATCACGGTGCGGCCGTCGCCGGAACCGAGGTCCATCACGTAATCGGCGGACGTGACTTTGGCCATATCGAGCATCTTGTCGATCAGCCCCTGCGGTGTCGGCACCCAGATGACGTCTTTGCCTTCCTGGCCGACCTGCGGCTCGAACTCTTTCTTGGCCGGCTGCGCGCATACGCCCGCGGCCAGCACGCACAATGCAAAGATCAACCATGTGCGACGTAACAATTGTGCAGCAGGCATGCCGATACTCCTTCTATGGATTCATTGAATAACTGCGGACGACAGATCAGTGGCGGGTGGCGCTCCACTTCGTGGCATTGCCGCCCGTCGTGACCGTGCCTTCGATGGTGTTGCTGTTGACGCGGCCCGCGTAAGTGGCGCCCCCCGCGCTGAAACTGAATTGGTCCGCGCGCAGCTTCGCATTCGAAATCGCCACCGTATTGGCGCCGGATTTCAGCGAGCCCTGCACCATCTGGAACTCCTGCTTCAGGGTGAGATCGCCCTGCGCGGAATGCCAGGTGCCGGTGACTTTGGCGGGCACTATCCACAGGTGCGCGGTGCAGTAGTAGCTGCAGCCAGCGGCCTCATCGACCGTCGCGGTCTCATCGTCTTTCCACTCACCCATGGTGAACGTGTTGGACACGATGCGCGTGCCGGGTTTGAGATCGAGAATTTTCGGCCGCAGCTTGAGATTGATGTCGGGCAGCAGGAACAGCGTGATGACGGTTGCCTTCGAAAAGTCGGTTTCGAACAGATCCGCTTTTACGAACGTTGCTTTGTCGGTGACACCGGCTTTGACCGCATTTTGCTTCGACAGCTCGACCATGTCCGGGTTGTATTCGATGCCCGTCGAGCGCGCGCCGCGCTTGGCCGCCGTGATCACGGTGCGGCCGTCCCCCGAGCCGAGGTCCATATGTATGTCGGTGGGCGTCAGCTTGGCCATGTCGAGCATCTTGTCGACCAGCGCCTGCGAAGTCGGCACCCACACGACGTCCTTGCCGGGCTGGCCCGAGAAAGGTTCGAATGGTTTTTGCGCGGGTTGCGCGAGAGCAACGGCGGGCAGCAGCAACGCAACGGCGGTGAGCAACGGACGTACAAAGCTTGGTGCGTGCATCATCGATCTCCCTGTTATCGAGTCCAGCGGTTGTTCCGATTTCTATTATTCTATTCCGGCTGTGCGCCCGACGCCTTGACTACCGGCGCCCAGCGCGCGATTTCTGCCCTGATATGCGCCCCGAATTCCTCCGGCGTGTTGCCCACCGGCACCGTGCCATCGGCGGCGAGCTTCTCGCGGACATCCGGCAGCGCCAGCGCTTTTTTCATTTCCGTGTTGAGTTTCATAACGATATCACGCGGTGTGCCGGCAGGCGCGAGCACGCCGTACCATTGCGTCGCGTCGTAGCCCGGCACGCCCGCTTCTGCAATTGTCGGCAGGTCCGGGAATTGCGAGAGGCGTTTGTCCGTGCCCACCGCCATCAGCCGCAGGCGCTGGGACCGCACGTGCGGCATCACCGCCGGCATGCCGGTGATCATCATCGACGTTTGTCCAGCAACCAGGTCGATCAGCGCCGGCCCCGTGCCTTTATACGGCACGTGAGTGAGCTGGATCTTGGCCAGCAGTTCGAAATATGCCGCGGCAAGATGCGCCGCGCTGCCATTGCCGCCGGAGCCGTATAGCAACTGTTTTGGCTTGCCGCGCGCCAGCGCGACGAACTCCTTGACGGTGCGCGCGGGCAGCGAAGGATGCACTACCATCGCATTCGGCACCATCGCGAGCAGCGTGATCGGCGCGAAGCCCTTGATCGCGTCATACGGCAATTTCGGGTAGAGCGTCGGGTTCACGCCGAAGGTGCCGATATGGCCCATGACTATCGTGTAGCCGTCCGCCGGCGCGCGTGCTGCGGCTTCAACGCCTATGGTGCCGCCCGCGCCGCCGCGGTTCTCGACGACGACCTGCTGTCCCATAGCCTCCGACATTTTGAGCGCGACGATGCGTGCCAGAAAATCGGTGCTGCCGCCGGGCGGGAATGGCGCGATAAAGCGGACCGGCTTCGCCGGGTAATTTTGCGCATGCGCAATGCTCATGCTGCCAGCGACCAGCACGAACGCCAGACACTTGACGATGGTCCCGGTCTTTTTCGCCTCACTCCTCACGTCTCACCCCTCACTTTTTATCAAGCCGGCCATCGACCGCGACACCCGCGGTCACCATCGCGGCAATGGCCGCGTCGTCGCATCCCGCTTCGCGCAGGATTTCGACGGTGTGCTGGCCGATTTTCGGCGCCGGCATGAAGTCGGTGCGCGCGCCGGCGGTGGATACATTCACCAGCTTCATATCGATCATGCGGCCTTCGGTCGGGTGGTCAAACTTGCGAAAAAACCCGACGTCCTTCAGATGCGGGTCTTCCATCAGCGATTCGAGTGTGTGGTACTGCATGGCGGGCACGTCTGCCTTGTCGAATATCTCGACCCATTCGGCAGTGGTCTTTTGCGCGAGCCCTGCGGCGCGCGCCGCGAAATATTCGGGCACGTGCTTGAAACGCGCCGCGACCGAACTGAAACGCGGATCGGTCTTGTACTCGGGTTTGCCGATGGCATCGAACACCGCGAAGGCCTGGGCGTTGGTATTCGCCGATATGCAGATAAAGCCGTCCTTGGTCGGTGCCGGGCGCGCCCACGTATCGAAAATGCGCGGATCGCCCGTGGTGCCGATCGGCGGATCGAACGTCTGGTGATACATATGTTCTTCAAGCACGTAGCGCGCAATATTCTCGAACATCGGCACTTCGATCGACTGGCCTTCGCCGGTGCGCTCGCGATGATAATGCGCCATCAACACCATCTGGGTCGCGATGAGCCCGGTGGTCTTGTCCGCCATCACGATAGGCACGTAGCGCGGCTCACCGGTCGCGCGATGATGCAATGCTGCAATGCCGCCCGAACCCTGGATGATGGAGTCGTAAGCGGGCTTGTTGCGGTAGGGGCCTGTTTGTCCGAAACCGACAATGCCGCAGTAAATGATTTTCGGGTTGATCGCCTTGACGTCTTCATACGAGAGCTTCAG
>JAIOOZ010000659.1 GCA_021414185.1 Betaproteobacteria bacterium | reverse complement strand
CAGTACCTGGTTTACGTGCGTTACGGGCCGGGCGTGGGAGGCATAGGCTCGGTGATGATCAGGCGCGGCGCAAAAGGCTTTACCGTGGCCAAGCCGTCGAAATTCATGTCCGACAACGAATGGGCGCCGCTGTATTTCGACAACGTCTATGTGCCGCCGGAAGACGTATTGCTGCCGGCCGGTGGATTCAAAAAGCAGATCAGCGGCTTCAATGCCGAGCGCATCGGCAATGCATCGCGTTCGCTCGCCTATGGTCGTTATTGCTATAACCTCGCGCGTGAGTACGTGATGACGCGCAAGCAGTTCGGCCGCCCGTTGTGCGAATTCCAGGGTTTGCAGTGGAAATTCGCGGAAATGAAAGTACAGCTCGATGCCGCGCAATTGCTGCTGTACCGCGCTGCCACCAACGCCGATCGCGGTTTTCCGGCAGCGGACGAAACGACGATCGCCAAGCTTTTCTGCAACAAGGCGGGCTTCGATATCTGCAATGAATCCATGCAGTGCATGGGCGGCCTTGGCTATACGCGAGAAACGCTGGTCGAGTACTGCTTCCGGCGCTCGCGCGGCTGGATGATTCGCAGCGCCCGCCGAAAACGGCCGGATGAAGGAATCGGCAATAAAGTTGCTGGGATTTGCTGCGTGCGCGCTGACCGCGGCAGCATGGGGCCAGGCATATCCGAACAAGCCGCTGAAAATGATCCTGCCATTTCCGGCTGGCGGTCCAACCGACATAGTGGCTCGCGCCATGGGCCAGGGGCTCAGCGAAGCGCTGGGACAAAACGTCGTTATCGACAACCGCCCCGGCGGGGGTGGGATGATAGGCGCAACGCTGGCGGCGCGCTCTCCCGCTGACGGTTATACGTTGCTGCTCGGCGGCATTACGACTTTCGGCGTCGCGCCTTCCATACACAAGAATCCGCCATACGATTCGGTCAAAGACTTCCAGCCGGTCACGTTGGCGACACGTCAGCCCATCATGCTGATGATGCACCCGTCGTTGCCGGCCAAGTCGGTGAAAGAATTCATCGCGCTGGCGAAAGCACGGCCGGGTGAAATCAATTATGCGTCGTCGGGGCCCGGCGGCTCTGGCCACATGGCGGGCGAATTGTTCAAACTGGTTACCGGTGTAAATCTCGTGCACATACCTTACAAGGGTGCGCCACCGGCGCTGAATGAGTTGATCGCCGGGCAAGTGCAGGTGATGTTCGGCACCATACTCGCCTCCGCCCCTCACATCAGGTCTGGCCGCGTGCGCGCTTTGGCGATCACCGGCCCTCAACGCTCGGCGGCACTTCCCGAGGTTATGACGTTCGCGGAAGCAGGGCTGCCGGCCTACGACGCCAGCTCGTGGAACGGCATCCTGGTTCCCGCCGGCACGCCGCGGGCGATAGTCGAGCGCCTGAATGCCGAGATCGTGCGTATTTTAAAGTCGCCGCACGTGCAGGAACGCCTGGCGCAAGACGGCGCACTGCCGGCGCCAACCACGCCGGAGGAATTCGCCGCTTTCATCAAAGCGGAAATCGCGAAGTGGGCGAAAGTCGTGCAAGCCGCAAATATTCGTATCGATTGAAGAAAAATGCCGGACACCATCAGCAATTCGGGTACCTTTCAGGCGATGTTTGCGCCGCGCACTATTGCGCTGGTAGGAGCATCAGCCGACATCAAGAAAAACAACGCGCGCCCGCAGCGCTTCCTGACCGCTAACGGCTACACCGGCCGTATCCTGCCGATCAATCCGGGCAGGAGCGAAATACTCGGCGAGCGCGCCTACCCCGATCTGCGCGCGGCGCCTGGGCCCATCGATCATGCTTTCATCATGGTGCCCGCACCGGCCGTGACGGAGGTCATCGATCAATGCTGCGAACTTAAAATTCCGGTAGCAACGATATTCAGCGCGGGGTTTGCCGAAGTCGGTGCGGCCGGGCAGCAAATGCAGCGCGATATCGTCGCCAAAGCGCGCGCCGGCGGCGTGCGGTTGATCGGCCCGAATTGCATGGGACTCATCAACGTGCCGGGCAAGACGCCGCTGACGGTCAACGCCGTGCTGGATCAGGAGAAGCTGCGCGCCGGTCCATTGAGCGTAATTTCGCAAAGCGGCAGCATGCTGGGCACGCTGATCACGCGGGGGCAGGCGCGCGGACTGGGATTTTCCAAGCTGGTGTCGGTCGGCAACGAATGCGATCTCGGCGTCGGTGAAATTGCCGATCTGCTGGTGGATGATCCCGAAACGGGCGTCATCCTCCTGTTTCTGGAAACGTTTCGCGATTCTGAACGACTTGCGCACGCGGCGAGGCGCGCCTTCGCGGCAGGCAAGCCCATGATCGCCTACAAACTTGGACGCTCGGACGTAGGGCGCCGGGCGGCGGCTTCGCATACGGGTGCGATGGTAGGCACCGATGACACCGCCAAAGCTTTCTTTCGCGCTCACGGCATCATGCGCGTCGATATGATGGAAACCTTGTTCGAGTTGCCGCAACTTGTCCTCAAGCAGCGGCCGCCTGTCGGCAAGCGGGTCGCTGTAGTTACGGGCACGGGCGGGGCAGCAGCAATGGTGGCAGATCGCCTGGGCGTGCTGGGCGCGGACGTGGTGCCGCCGTCCAGCGCGGTGATCGAGAAGCTGCGCGGGCAGGGCATTGCCGTCAGCGATGC
>JAIOOZ010000610.1 GCA_021414185.1 Betaproteobacteria bacterium | reverse complement strand
GCTGCGCGAAGGGCTCGATATGCCCGAGGTATCACTGGTCGCCATCCTGGATGCGGACAAGGAAGGCTTTCTGCGTTCCGAACGCTCATTGATCCAGACCATAGGCCGCGCTGCCCGCCATATCAATGGCAAGGCGATTCTCTACGCCGACCGCGTCACCGATTCGATGACGCGCGCAATGGGCGAGACCGAGCGCCGCCGCAACAAACAGATCGCGCACAATCTGAAAATGGGCATTACCCCGCAGGGCATCATCAAGACTGTGCGTGACATGATCGATGGCGTCTATGACGCGGGTGAAGCGCAGGAGCAGCGCAAGGCGGCGCAAAGTGAAGCGATATACCAGGCGATGAGCGAAAAAGAACTCACACGTGAAATAAAACGCGTCGAAAAAGAAATGCTCGATGCCGCGAAAAACCTCGAGTTCGAGCGCGCTGCCGGTTTGCGCGACAACCTGAAAAAACTCAAACAGCGCCTGTTCGTCGGCCTCGCGGCATAACGCTATAAGGCCAGACAGGCCCTGACATTTTCGCTGTCCATGTTCTTGCCGAGGCCCTGCTTGATGATTTCGCCGCGCGACCTGACGAGGTAGTGGTCGGCCAGCGATTTGGCGAAGTCGTAGTATTGCTCGACCAGCAGCACGGCCATCTCACCGCCCTTGGTCAGCGAGGATATGACGTTGCCGATGTCCTTGATGATGGACGGCTGTATGCCTTCGGTCGGCTCATCGAGGATGAGAATTTTAGGGCCCGGGGCGAGGGCACGGCCAATCGCGAGTTGCTGCTGCTGTCCGCCCGATAAGTCGCCGCCGCGCCGGTGCAGCATGTCTTTCAACACCGGGAACATGTCGAAAATGCGTGCTGGAATAGTCGCACTGCCGCCTTTGGGCGCCAGACCCATCAACAGATTTTCTTCCACCGTCAGGCGCGGAAATATCTCGCGTCCCTGCGGCACGTAGCCAATGCCGAGCCGCGCGCGCTCATAGGGCGGGAGCGACGTGATTTCCTTGCCGTCGAACTTGAGCACGCCCGAGCGGGTCGGCACCACGCCGACCTGCCGCCGTAGTATTGATTGAGTCCGGAAATGGTCAGCATGGTTAATTAACGTCCGAGATAGACTTCAATTACGCGCGGGTCGTTCTGCACGGTATCCATCGATCCCTCGGCGAGCACACTGCCTTCGTGCAGTACCGTGACTTTGCGCGCGATGCGCGTGACGAAATCCATGTCGTGCTCGACCACCACCAGCGAGTGCTGCCCGGCGAGCGTATTGCACAGTTCAGCGGTGCGTTCCGTTTCCTCGTCGGTCATGCCGGCGACCGGTTCGTCGAGCAGCAGCAGTTGCGGCTCCTGCATCAGCAGCATGCCGATTTCCAGCCATTGTTTCTGTCCGTGCGAGAGCAGGCCCGCGAGGCGGTCCGCGGAATCCGACAGTTGTATCAGCGTGAGCGTGGTGGCGATTTTGTCGCGTTGCGCGGAGTCGAGTTTGACCACGAGGCTGTGGCGAACGCGCTTGTCCATCTTCATGGCGAGTTCGAGGTTTTCGAACACCGTGTGGTGCTCGAACACGGTGGGTTTTTGAAACTTGCGACCGATGCCGGCATGGGCGATTTCCGCTTCCGTCAGGCGCGACAGGTCGATGTTCTGGCCGAAAAAGGCCGTGCCCGTGTCGGCACGGGTCTTGCCGGTGATGACGTCCATCATGGTGGTTTTGCCGGCGCCATTGGGGCCGATGATGCAGCGCAGTTCGCCGGTTTCTATCATCAGGCTCAAATTGTTCAACGCTTTGAAACCGTCGAAACTCACGGTAATGTCTTCGAGATAAAGGATCGCACCGTGCGCAAGGTCTACCTTGCCGTGCTCGATGACGCGCCCCTGCGAAGCCTGGGGATCATCGCGTGTCTCCAGTATGTCGGTGGCGGGATTCATGAGCGGCGTGCCTTGATCTGGTCGAGTACGCCCATCACGCCCTTGGGCATGAATAGCGTCACCGCAATAAACAGGAGGCCGAGAAAAAACAGCCAGTATTCCGGAAAGGCCACCGTGAACCAGCTTTTCGCGCCGTTGACGATGCCGGCGCCCAGCAATGCGCCCACCAGCGTGCCGCGGCCGCCGACCGCAACCCAGATCGCGATTTCAATCGAATTGGCGGGCGACATTTCGCTCGGGTTGATGATGCCGACCTGGGGTACATAAAGTGCGCCGGCAATGCCGCAAATCACGGCTGACAGCGTCCAGATGAAGAGCTTGTACCAAAGCGGATTGTAGCCCGAGAACATGACGCGGCTTTCAGCGTCGCGGATCGCAGTCAGCACGCGGCCGAACTTGGATTGCACGAGGTAGCGCGCGAACAGCAGGGTTGCCATCAGCGTCGTGCCGGTGACGACGAACAGCACCATGCGGGTCTCGGAGGTCGCAATGGGCACATCGAAAATGCGCTTGAAGTCAGTAAATCCGTTGTTGCCGCCGAACCCGGTGTCATTGCGGAAAAACAGCAGCATGAACGCGAAGGTCAGCGCCTGCGTGATGATGGAGAAATAAACGCCCTTGATGCGCGAACGGAAAGCGAAGAATCCGAAGATGAACGCGAGCAGGCCGGGAACCAGTATGACGAGCAGGGCGCAGTACCAGAAGTTCGATGTGCCCGTCCAGTACCACGGATACGCTTTCCAGTCGAGGAACACCATGAAGTCCGGCAGCTCGCTGTGGTACACGCCGTCGAGCCCGATAGAGCGCATCAGATACATGCCCATCGCGTAGCCGCCGAGAGCGAAAAACAAACCGTGCCCCAGGCTCAGGATGCCGGTATAGCCCCAGATGAGATCCATCGCCAGCGCGACCATCGCATAGCACATGATTTTGCCGGCCAGGGCGACGAAATAGTCGGACAGGTAGAACACGCTGTCTTTGGCTACCACCAGGTTCAACAACGGAAACACCACCAGCACGACCAGCATGAAAGCGGCGATCGCCATCCAGCCTTTGGCGCCGTATAACCTCGTTATATTGTGCGCGATCCCCATGTCAGTTCTCGGTCACGCGCCCTTTGAGCGCGAACAGCCCCTGCGGGCGCTTCTGGATGAAGATGATGATGAACACCAGGAT
>JAIOOZ010000029.1 GCA_021414185.1 Betaproteobacteria bacterium | reverse complement strand
CGCCCAGCCAGCGCTGCAGATGCCGCTCGGCGACCGCCGGCTGATCGCGCAGCAAATCAAGTGCGGTACGGCGCGCGGCATCGAGCAAATCCACATCGGCATCGAGATCGGCAAAGCGCAGCATCGGCACGCCGCTCTGGCGCGCTCCCAGCAATTCTCCCGGACCGCGCACGCGCAGATCGTGCTGCGCAATTTCAAAACCGTCGTTGCTTTCGAAAATGATCTTCAGCCGCTCACGCGCGAGTTGCGATAGCGGTTGCTGAAAAAGCAGGATGCAGGTGCTGGCACCCGCGCCGCGGCCCACCCGGCCGCGCAACTGGTGTAATTGCGACCGTGGTTGCGACCAACAGCTGCAACTGGCCGTTCTTGAACGCCTGCATCACCGCCTGCTTTTCCGCCGCGGCGAGCCGGCCGTAGACCAGGCCGACTTTCAGCTCGGGAAAGGTCGCCTCCAGCCGCGCATGCGTATCGAGCGCCGTTTGCAGCTGCAGGACCTCCGACTCTTCGACCAGCGGGCACACCCAGTACGCCTGGCTGCCGGCGACGCACGCATCGCGTATGCGCTGGATCACCTCGTCGCGCCGCGTATCGGCGACCAGGCGCGTTGCGATCGCGGTGCGGCCGGGCGGCATTTCATCGATGACCGAGACGTCGAGATCGGCGTAATAACTCATGGCGAGCGTGCGCGGGATAGGTGTGGCGCTCATCATCAACTGATGTGGCTGCGCCGTGGTGCCTTCGCGGGCGCCTTTCAAGCGCAGCGCCAGACGCTGGCGCACGCCGAAACGATGCTGCTCGTCGACGATTGCAAGACCCAGCCTGCTGAACTCCACATCATCCTGGAACAGCGCGTGGGTGCCGATTGCAATCTGCGCTTCACCCGATGCGATCTCTGCCAGCACCGCGCGTTTCTGCTTGAGTTTCAGATTGCCGCTAAGCCACACGACCTTGATACCGAGGTCGCTCAACCAGCCAGTGAATTTGTTGTAGTGCTGCTCGCCGAGGATTTCGGTCGGCGCCATGATCGCCACCTGATAGCCGTTTTCCAATGCTTGCAGCGCGGCAAGTGCCGCTACCACCGTTTTCCCGCTGCCGACGTCGCCCTGCAACAGGCGCTGCATCGGATGCGGCCGCGCGAGATCGCGGCGGATTTCGTCTGCCACCTTCAACTGCGCGCGCGTCAGCTTGAAAGGAAGTTGTTCCAGCAGCGCGCATGTGAGCTTCTGTTGCGCCGGCAGCGCAGGCGCACTGACCGTTTTGCGGCGATCGTAGTGTATGCGCATCGACAACTGCTGCGCGAGCAATTCATCGAACTTGACGCGGCGCCACGCCGGGTGCGTACGGTTCTGCAACGCGCCCTGCGCCGTGGCAGGCGGCGGATGATGCAGAAAGCTGACGCTTTCGCGGAATCCGGGCAACCTCAATTCTTCGAGCAGCGCCGCTGGCAAGGTGTCGGAAAGGTCACTGGCGGCGAGCGCCTCGCGCGCCAGCCGCTGCAGGTTGGCCTGGCTCAGGCCCGCCGTGGTCGGATACACCGGCGTCAGGGTTTGCGCGACCGGCGTATCTGCGTTCACCACGCGATACTTCGGGTGCACCATCTCGGCGCCGAAAAATCCCTGGCGAATTTCCCCGAACAGGCGCACGCGCGTGCCGGGCGCCAGCTGCTTCACCTGGCTGCCGTAAAAATTGAGAAAACGCATGACCAGCACGCCCGACTCGTCTTCGACCGTACACACCAGCTGGCGCTTGGGCCGGTACTTGATCGCATTGTCAGTGACGACTCCCTCGACCAGTGCGGGCGCGCCCTCGGGCGCTTCGCTGATGCGATGAAGCTTCGTTTCATCGTCATAGCGCATGGGCAGGTGCAGCACGAGATCGAACTCGCGTTGTATGCCCAGCTTGGCGAAAGCGGCGAGGATGACTTTGCCATACTTCGCGAGCGACGCGTGCGTGACAGGCGCGGGATCGCGGCGCTTCGGTTTGGCTTTTTGCGCCGCCTTGCGCGTCACGCCGCCGGCCTCATGCCAGATTCATATGCGCATCGACCAATCGCACGGCCGGCGTATCGCGTCCGTCCGGATTGAGCAGGCTCATGACGCTGCCGCGGCGTATCGCCGGCGAACAAGTACCTGTCGCCTGCAGCGCTTGCGCAATGTGAATCGCCTGTTTCATCGTTTCCCCATTTGGTTCCGAACGCGGAACTGCGCTATGATGAAGCCTGCCCGGTCGGAATTCAATCGCCGCCGCCGCACATTCTCCCCATCTCCGCGCGTGAATCCCGCTGCCCTCACCCAAATTGAACACCTGCTTGCAGCGGGCCGCGATGATGCTTTGCTGCGTTTGACCAAACGCATCGCCGGGCAACACGGGCAAATGGCGTAGCGCTTCCCGCATGGCTGAAACCAGAACCCTGCGCCGCCTGATCACCGGCGCGCCACTCGATCCGCTCGACCCCGCCACCCGCCACAGCGTCGCGCTGATCGCGTTTTTTGCGTGGGTCGGCCTCGGCGCCGACGGTCTCTCGTCTTCCTGCTACGGGCCCGAGGAAGCGTATCTCGCGCTGGGCGGCCACACCCATTTCGGGCTCTATCTCGCGGCCGCCATCGCCATCACCGTGTTCATCATTTCGCTTGCCTACAACCAGGTCATCGAACTGTTTCCGAACGGCGGCGGCGGCTACAAAGTCGCCACCAATCTGCTGGGCCCGCATGCGGGCCTCGTATCCGGCGCCGCGCTCATCGTCGACTATGTGTTGACGATAGCGATCTCGATCGCAAGCGGCGCCGATGCCATGTTCAGCCTGCTGCCGCTGGGCATGCATCACTTCAAAATCGGTTTCGAAATCGCCGCCATTGTCCTGCTGGTCGCGCTCAATCTGCGCGGCATGAAGGAGGCAATCAAATTCCTGCTGCCGATATTCGTCGGTTTCGTCATCGTGCACGTGTTCCTGATCTGTTACGGCATTTACGCGCATGCCGAGCGGCTGCCTGGTCTCATCCCCGACACGCTGAACGAAACTGCGGGCCTCGCGCGCGAAACCGGCTGGATTTTCGTGGTTTCGACCATACTGCTCGCTTATTCGCAGGGCGGCGGCACCTACACCGGCCTCGAAGCGGTTTCGAACAACGTCAATACACTAGCCGAACCGCGCATCGCAACCGGCAAGTGGACCATGTTCTACATGGCAACTTCGCTCGCTTTTACCGCCGGCGGCATCATGCTGCTTTACCTGCTGTGGGACGCCACGCACATTCCCGGCCAAACACTCAACGCGGTGGTGTTCAAATCCATCATCGACCACTTCGACCTCGGCGGCAAACTGATCAATGACGGCGCGCTGATCGGCGTGCTGATACTGGAAGCGGGCCTGCTGTTCGTCGCCGCCAATACCGGATTCCTCGGCGGCCCCGCGGTGCTCTCCAATATGGCGGCCGATTCATGGGTGCCGCGCCAGTTCCGCCAGTTGTCGAGCCGGCTCGTGACGCAAAACGGCGTCGTCCTGATGGGCGCCGCGGCGCTGGGAGTGCTGCTGTGGAGCAACGGCAGCGTGGCCCTGCTGGTCGTGCTCTACAGCATCAACGTGTTTCTCACGTTTTCGATTTCGCTGTTCGGGCTGTGCGTCTACTGGGTCAAGAACCGGCGCGCGGCGCGCAACTGGATATGGCGGTTCGTGCTGTCGGCAACCGGACTCCTGGTGACCAGCGGCATACTACTGATACTGCTGTGGGAGAAATTCGGCACCGGCGGCTGGGTCACGATATTGATCACCGGCCTCGTCATCGCCGTCTGCCTGGCGATCCGCTGGCATTACGAGGAAACCCGCGACCAGCTGCGCCAGATCGACAAGCTGTTTTCAGGGCAAGCCGTGCTGCAGGATACGGCCGCGCCGCCGGCGCTCGATCCGCAGAAACCGACTGCGGTATTTTTCGTCGGCAAGAACCGCGGCGTCAGCATGCACGCGCTGTTGTGGGTGCAGCGGCTGTTTCCCGGGCACTTCAAAAATTTTATTTTCCTGAGCGTAGGCGAAGTCGATGCCCAGAGTTACGACGGGCAGGGCGCGCTGCGCACGCTGCGCTACGAAATCGAGAACTCGCTGCGCTACTACGTTAACTTCTGCCACAGCCATGGGCTCGCCGCCAAGTCCTATCTCGCGTTCGGCACCGACCCGGTGGAAGAGTTGGTCAAGCTGTCCGACCAGGTGAGCCGGGAATTCCCCAACAGCGTCTGTTTTGCCAGCAAGCTGATTTTTGCGAGCGAATCTTTTTTCACGCGCTGGCTGCATAACCAGACCGCTCTCGCCATCCAGCAGCGCCTGCACATCATGGGACAGCAGATGGTGATACTGCCGATGAAGGTCGCTTAAAAGCGGACTGCTGTGCAGCCGCTTTAAGTGCGCGAGTTTGAGCGGACAACGCTGCGCTGTTGCCGTTCAACTCGCGCGGGAGCGTCAGGATGGGAGTTTCAGGACGTACTTGGCGAGGATGTTGCGCTGGATTTCACTGGAGCCGCCGTAGATCGTGCCCGGCCGCGCATAGTAAAACGGGCTCAGCAAATCGACTTTGGCGCCATCCACCGTATGCTCGCCCGGCATGGCGCCGTATTCCTGCCCGGTTTCCAGCAACAAGTCGGTCAGCCGCTGCCACGATTCCATCGCCCAGATCTTGAGCATGGACACTTCCTGCCCGAGTTCCTCGCCGCGCTTCACGATCTCGACATAACGCGCATACAAGGACCCGAGGTCGTCGAGGTCCAGCTTGAGTGCGGTGAATTTGTCGGCGAAGCCCGGATCGTCGAACAGGCCTTTGGCGCGCGCCAGTTGCTCAAGCCGTTTCAACGCGTACTGCGGCCGGCGCGGGCTGCCGATGTTGATGCGCTCGAACGACAGCAGCGCTTTGGCGACCGTCCAGCCTTTATTGAGCCCGCCGACGAGGTTGGCTTGCGGCACGCGCACGTTTTCGAAAAAGACTTCGCAGAATTCTTCGTGGCCGGCGATATTGCGGATCGGCCGTATGGTGATCCCCGGCGCTTTCGCATCGATCAGTAAAAAACTGATGCCCTCCTGCTTCTTGCCTTCCTTGCTCGTGCGCACCAGCGTATAGAGGTGCGTCGAGTCGTGCGCGAGGGTGGTCCAGATCTTCTGGCCGTTGACGATGAAGTCGGTGCCGTCGGGCACCGCGGAAGTGGCAAGGCTTGCGAGATCGGAACCGGCGTTGGGCTCCGAATAACCCTGGCCCCAGATGTGTTCGCCCGACAGGATTTTCGGCAGGTAGTATTTTTTCTGCTCGGCGCTGCCGTATTTCATGAGAATGGGCCCGACCTGCACGATGCCGTGGTCGGGCACGCGGGTAACGCCGTACTGTTCCTGCTCTTCGAGCAGGATGAGCATTTTGCCGGTATCGAGGCCCATGCCGCCGTATTCGCGCGGCCAGCTGGGCGCGACCCAGCCGTGCGTGGACAGAATCGAATACCACTCCATCATCTCCGCGAGCCGCGCGCGCCGCAG